>JAUIHU010000125.1 GCA_030432175.1 Verrucomicrobiia bacterium
ATCAGGGAATTGCTGTTTATGGAAATAAAGGATCCACAGATCAGCATGCTTATGTGCAACAGCTCAGAGAAGGTCTGCACAACTTTTTTGTTACATTTATTGAAACACTGGAAGATCCTGGAAGCGCTCCGCTCGAGGTGGAACCTGGTGTTACAACTGGCGATTTCCTGAGTGGGTTTTATCTGGGAACCCGAGAAGCGCTTTGGGAAAAAGGGAGAGATTCGCTAACTCTGACAATGGATCAGTTAGATCCTTTTTCTTTGGGAGTATTGATTGCGGTGTATGAAAGGGCTGTAGGTTTTTATGCATCACTGGTTAATGTGAATGCTTATCATCAACCTGGCGTAGAAGCTGGCAAAAAAGCAGCTGGTAAAGTCATTCAAACCCAAAATGAAATTGTGAAATTCCTGCAGTCGAGATCCGGTCAATCATTCAATCTACAAGAAGTTGCTGAAGGGATACAATCCAGAGACATACCTGCCGAATGGGTTTTCAAGATTCTGGAAAGATTATCGATGAATCCTGAGCGAAGGATTGTGAAAGATAATAATATCGAAGAACAATCTCCTATCAAACGAAAGTACAGATTTGAATCGAAGTGAAGTTTGGATGTGATCAAGGGGGAGCTGTCTGTTTGCTCTTTAGCTCATTTACAAAGCCGGCTCCACTCACGGCGCAGAGGTTTAGCTTTCCCAGGACTCCATCCACTTTTAATAGCTCCCCTGAAGATTGGACATTTCATCAGCTTTGAATTTGCAGCAATTGCCCTGTTTGATTGCAGGAATCAAATAGGGTTCTTTTTTTAGAGATTGAACAGGAAAAGCCTCGAATGTTCCTCGTGGAACATTCGAGGCTTTTCTTTTGAGTCAGTAGTCAGCGTGAAATCATACTGAAACGCAATGATGGTTCAGTATGATTGAAAAAATGAGTCCCGGGGAAGGATCCGTGCTTGTTTTTTGGCGTTTTATCTTCGATTGATTATCCATGTTTATTTATCCAAAAGAATACGATGTTCTGGTAGTGGGAGCAGGGCATGCCGGGGTTGAAGCTTCTTTAGCAGCGGCGAGAATGGGAGCTAGAGTTATGATGTTGACGATCAACCTGGACACTATTGGGCAGATGTCCTGCAACCCTGCCATTGGAGGTTTGGCAAAGGGGCATCTAGCTCGTGAAATTGATGCCATGGGAGGAGAGATGGGGCGTAACACAGATTTCACTGGCATTCAATTCAGGATGCTGAATACCAGGAAAGGTCCATCAGTCAGGGCTCCAAGAGCGCAATGTGATAAAAAAGCCTATCAATTTCGATTGAAATGGGTTTGTGAGAGGCAGGAAAATTTGGACATCCAGCAAGGCCAAACTGCAAAGATCCTGTTTAAGAATGGAAAAGCCTTTGGAATCGAAACCTTAGGCGGGGTTCAATATCACGCAAAAACGGTCATCATCACAACTGGGACGTTTCTGCGTGGATTGATGCACATTGGGAAACAAACACAATCGGGAGGAAGAGCTGGAGAAAGCTCAGCAATGAATCTCTCCCAATCATTGAAGGAGATCGGACTTGAATTAGGTAGATTAAAAACGGGAACTCCTCCCAGAGTACTCAGGAAAAGTTTGGATTTAGATAAAACCGAAGCCCAACCTGGGGATGATCCTGTACCATACTTCAGTTATTGGAGACACGAACGTGGGAAAGAAGAATCATTCAATATGTTCCACAAGGAACATTCTCCAGGTTCTCCTTATCCAGAGGGTTCGGTTTTGGATCAGTTGGGTGGTCAGATGGAGTGTTTTATTACTTTTACCTCTGATCAAACGAAGGAGATTATCAATGACAATTTACACCTTTCGCCGATGTATTCGGGGCAGATTGAGGGGGTGGGCCCGAGATATTGTCCTTCCATTGAGGATAAAATTGTAAGATTTGCTGATAAGGATCGGCACCAGGTTTTCTTGGAACCCGAAGGGATTAGTACGGATGAGTTTTATGTAAATGGATTTTCAACAAGTCTTCCATTTGAGGTGCAATTGGAGTTGATCAAGACAATTCGTGGATGTGAGAATGCGCATATTTTGCGTCCTGCATATGCTGTGGAGTATGATTTTGTCCATCCGACGCAGTTGACTTCATGGTTGGAAACAAGGGTTTGTGAGAACCTGTTTCTTGCTGGGCAGATCAATGGCACCTCGGGTTATGAGGAAGCAGGGGCTCAGGGATTGATGGCTGGTATTAATGCTGCCTTGCGTTCCTTGAATCAAAAACCTCTGACATTGGGAAGGGATCAGGCATATATTGGCGTTTTGATTGATGATCTGGTGACAAAAGGAGCTATGGAACCTTACCGAATGTTTACGTCCAGAGCTGAGTACCGATTGTTATTGAGGCAGGATAATGCAGATATGCGGTTGGTTCCTATTGCCAGGCAGTATGGGTTGTTGAGTCAAATGGATCTCGATGATTTTGCTTTGAAGGAGTCCCGGATTAATGAAGAAATTAATCGATTGGAAACAACGCGGGTAGAAGGCAGATCACTAGCAGATCTGCTTCGACGACCAGAGATTAACTATAAGGATTTGCCGGGTGAATTACCTGATTTGTCAGAAGCAGTTGTGGAACAAGTGGAAATTACGATTAAGTATTCAGGTTACATTGATCGACAGAAGGCCGAGGTAGAAAGGTTCAGGCGTATGGAGAACAAGAGAATCCCTCTTCAGGTAGATTATAATTCTATTGCGGGTTTACGAACTGAAGCTCGGATAAAGTTGTCTGATATTCGGCCTGAGACGATAGGGCAAGCTTCCAGAATATCTGGTGTTTCTCCCGCTGATATTAGTTTGGTGATGGTTTGGATGAAGAAAAGTTCCATGAGTTAATCATTCTTGGAATACTGATCATTTACGAATTTGATGAGGAAGCCTCATCTTTTGGGTTCGTGACGGCATCTAATCCATGGATATTGTTTGATTGAATCAATAATCTCTGGTATAGAATTCCGGCAATCTGATTCTGCAACTACACACACTGCTTATTATTCGGCTCATGAAGCTTTACTATCGAAAATTTCTCAGCTCTTTGCTGAAAAAGCCTGTAGGTTATTATTTCTACCTGGTCAGCGGATTACTAATTTGGATTATCATTTTTTCCGGATGTGGTGATCCAGGGAAAACCGATCCAGAGCTGAAACAGACTCAAGTTGAGAACAATTCCAAAGAGGCGAACGAAGCTTCTGATCCAAAACAGGAAGAAATATCAACAATCGATCAAAAGGATGAAACATCAGCATCTTTATGGAAATCACAAGCTGAAGGAGGAGATCGAATCGCTCAATTTCAGTACTCCAAAGCATTGGAAAAGATTGGATCATCTGAAGCGATGACGTGGTTGCGCAGAGCGGCTGAGCAGGGGCTTGCAGAAGCTCAATTTGAACTGGGGCGCAAGTTCTTGGATGGAGTTGGTGTGGAAAAGAGAGTTGATGATGGAATTAAATGGCTAAAACTTTCAGCCAAGCAGAATTTCAAATCAGCCATTGATTTGTTGCAAACCAGATTCCCAAATCAGATTGTTCTGACAAAAGAAGAGGCTGATCAAGCTCGATCGTCCTTTAATAAAGGTTTAGGACATTTGTTGGGTCAAGAAGGACTCGAGAAAGATCCAGACAAAGCAGTTCAATATTTTCTTGAAGCAGCTGAAATTGGAAGTGTGGATGCTCAATGGAATTTGGGATTACTCTACAATGAAGGAATTGGAGTTGAAAGGAGTGGTGAGGAGGCTAAGTACTGGTTTGAAAAAGCGGCTAAAGCTGGGCATGCGCGCGCGCAATTCAACCTCAGTATTATGTATATGACGGGAGATGGGGCGGAGGAAGATATTGATAAAGCGGCTGATTACATGAAGCTCTCAGCAGATGCTGGATTTGTTGATGCCGCATTCGGGTTGGCTGAATTATACTCTGTTGGACGTGGTGTTACAAAGAATCTGGATGAAGCAGTTCGCTGGTTCAAAGTGGCCGCTGAAGCTGGACATCCCAGAGCACAGTCGAATTTAGGAACTTTTTATGTGGAAGGACAGGGGGTCGAAGCAAATGAACAGGAAGCTTTCAATTGGTTCAAGAAGGCTGCTGATCTTGGAGAACCTTATGGTTTGTACAACTTGGGATATCTGTATGAGACAGGTAGTCAGGTTGAGCAGAACCATGTTGAAGCATATAAGTGCTATTCTCTTGCGGCTGAGACACTTATGAAACTGTCTACTGACTTTGGGCTGCCATTGGATCCTCTTTTTTACAAAGCCAGTCAACTGAGGGATCAACTGGCTGAGCGCTTATCTGCCAGGGAATTGAAAGAAGCTGTGGAATCTTCATCGCGGTTTATTCGTCAGAAGTTTGAAGAGAACAGTGAGATTCTAAGGAAGATTTATTCCGATGAGCAAAATCAGGATTCTGAAGGTGATAATATGAATCAGGGTGAAGCTAATCTGAATTCGCCGGAATGAGATTTGCTTTATTTCCCTTCGACCACTAATTTCTACAAACTGCATTATAGAAATTGATACTGAGGAAGGTTTTATCGAACGAATCTCAGGAAACACTCATCAATAATCAGCTGGATTGAGGTAACGAATAATTGGGAATGAATTTTCCCTGAGAGATGGAGTCAGATTTTAATGATGGCGTTCCTGTTTATCATGAGCGGTTGGTTTATTTGGGTAACAGAGTTATGAAAAAACAAAAATCCACCCTAAATTTGGGCGTCATTGGGGCGCTGATATTGTCTCTGTCAGGCAATTTTGCTGATGACATGCATGCGCAGGGACTGACAAAGGAGAAGGTTGCAGCTCAAATTATGCTCAGTCGATTGGAGGCTTGGCATTATCTACCTCAAGATCTGGATAATGAGCTGTCTGAAAGAATTTTTAAATTGTTTTTGGAAAGGCTGGATTATCGGAAAGAGTTTTTCCTCAAATCTGATATCGAGGCTTTCCAGAGCCAATCAGATCAGTTTGATGATGAACTTCGGCAGGCCTCTGAAGCATTGGTTGACTCAATTTTTAAAGTCCTGGATGAACGTATCACTCAAGTCCGGGATTTTTATCCAGAGATTTTAGAAAAAAAGTTTAATTATTCAGCAAAGACCACCATGGAGTTGGATCCTGAAAAGCGGGATTACAAGAACTCCATGGATGAATTAAAGAGTTATTGGGAACAGAATATACGACTTCAAATTACCAGTGAGTATTTAGATCTTCTGGAGGAAAAAGCTCGTGAAGGAGCTGAAGAGGAAGCAGAGGATGAAGGCGCTGATGAGCCATTTCCTGAGTATTATTGGGATGAGGCCATAGAAAAAGAGGCGCGTGAAGTGGTTGAGCGAAGACTTAAGCGCGCTTTTGATCGCATGCTGGAGCAAAGTCGGGAGGATCGTATGGCGGTCTTTTTAAGCTGCGTCGCGAATAGCTTTGATCCTCACACCGAATTTTTTCCCCCTCAAAGCAAGGAAGATTTTGACATTGGGCTTACCGGAACCTTGGAAGGAATCGGCGCTGTGTTGCAGGAAGATGATGGTTATATTCGGGTTAAAGAGATTGTTCCAGGGGGAGCTGCCTGGAGGCAGAAAGAGCTTGGTGAAGAGGATTTGATTCTTGAAGTAGCTCAAGGTGAAGAAGAGCCCGTTAGTGTCGTTGAAATGAGAGTTCGCGATGCTGTGAAGTTAATTCGTGGAAAAAAAGGAACAGAAGTCAGGCTCACCGTTGAAAAGCCAAATGGCGAGACCAAAGTCATTCCAATCATTCGTGAAGTCGTGGTGATGGAGGAATCTTACGCCAAAGCGGCTGTGATTGAGAATCAGGAACTCAACAAGAAATTTGGATATATTTACCTCCCGACATTTTATCATGATCCTGCTGAGGGTGGACGTGATTCGGCACAAGATATAAAGAATGCATTAGTCCAATTGAAAGAAGAGCAAGTGGATGGTGTGATTCTTGATCTGCGAAATAATGGTGGAGGTTTGTTGGATGATGCGGTGAAAATGGCAGGACTATTTTTTGATGAAGGTCCGGTAGTTCAAGGTCGAGACCGTGGGGAGCAGGGTAAGATTCTGGAAGATACTGATCCAAAAGAAGTTTACGATGGAGATCTCGTAGTAATGATAAATGTCCGTAGCGCCTCTGCCTCGGAGATTGTTGCGGCGGCTCTGCAGGATTATGGAAGGGCGGTAGTTGTTGGAAGCAAAAGTTCATTCGGAAAAGGGACAGTGCAGATGTTTTTGGATCTCGACCGTTACCTGCGATTTAGATTCCAGAACCTTCGACCTCTGGGGGCCTTGAAGCTGACAATCCAGACATTTTACAGGATTAATGGAGATTCGACCCAATATCGAGGAGTTGAATCTGATATTGTGTTGCCGGATATTTACAGCGCTATGGAGATTGGAGAGAGGGAATTGGAGTATTCCCTTCCTTTTAATGAGGTGGCTCCGGTTTCCTATGAAAAATGGAATAAATTGAACTATGATCTGAGTTTATTGAGGTCGAACAGCTCCAAGCGTGTTGAAGACAGTGACAAATTTCAGAGGATTATCCAGGAAGCTGAATTGTTGAAGACGCGTAAAGTAGAAACACTGAAGGCAATCAGTATTGAAGATTTATATGCAGATCGGAAGAAATTGCATGAACAATCGCAGGAACTGGATGAGACACGAGGCGAGCAGGAACATATCATTGTGAAAGCTCTGCCATCGTTGGAGTCCAGTAAAGAATCGCTTCCGGAACAATTGGAACAACTCAATGAATGGGGTGAGGGTGTCAACAAAGACGTTTATATTGAAGAAGCAATGAACATTTTGTTCGATATGATTACTCAGAGAGGAATCTCGGCGAGTAAGTAATTCGGCGCCCCGCAAATTTGAATCATCTGGACCTTGGCTCTGGATCTGGATCTGGAAATGGCAGCTTGTAGAGAAATAGATTCTTTATGGGCTGTCATTTTCTTTACCCGACAGGAATTAATTTTTTAATATCGGAATATGCCTCCAGAAAAAAAGACGAATACATCTTCCACTGAGTCACCCAGTCATTCAACAGGTTGGTTCCGCCCAATGGCCGATCACCTGACTCAATTGCTAAACACTGAAATTTTTCCTTCGCGCAACCATTCCAAGGACAAAGGAAAAAAGGGAAAAGGGGTGGTTTCAGGCGACAGTAAAAATGATGGAACTGAACAGCAAAAAGAAAACGCCATTCGAGAAGTTGAATTCTATGCCTCTCAAAAGGAAAAACTGGATGCGGCCACTAATCCAATGGCGGCTTTGTCCAGCGCCACCGCAGCATCGAAAGAGACTGATCAGAATTTCAATGCTGAAAGAATCGCCCGACTTATGTTACGGGACGCACTGAGAGAGGGAACCTCAGATATTCATTTAGAACCTTACGGGACTGGATTGCATGTCAGAATGCGATTGGATGGTGTGCTGCACGATACAACTGTGTTATCGCATACCCAGGGAGAAAAACTCATACGCTTTTTTAAATCACTCGCCAGTATGGATCCTGTAGCTACGTTTGTGCCTCATGACGGGAGAGCACAGTATGAAGTAGACGGAAAAACGCTCAACCTTCGATTGGCGACAGCTCCCTGTTGGAGCGGAGAAAAGCTGGCCATTCGTTTACTGAATCCAGATACTTTTGGACATAATATTCAATCGCTTGGATTAAAACCTTCAGGGTTGAAAATTATAGAAGACTGGCTGAAAGAAGCCGATGGCATGTGCCTGGTGACTGGGCCTACCGGTAGTGGAAAAACTACGACTCTGTATTCCATGCTTCATGAACTAAGAAAACACAACTGTTCTATTGTGACGATTGAGGATCCTGTGGAGTATCAAATTGATGGAACTTCACAAATGCAAGTAGATCTCAATCATGGACTTACATTTGCGGAAGGTTTGAAATCAATGTTGAGATTGGATCCTGATTATTTGTTGCTTGGAGAAATTCGTGGTGATGAGACGGCTCAAATAGCCATGGAAGCGGCGACCAGTGGACGTACATTGATGAGCACACTGCACAGTAGAGACACAGCCGGGTTGATTTCTGCTTTGAGAAACTGGGATATTCAGGATCATGAAATTGCTGCATCGCTGGAATTGGTGGTTGCGCAGCGGTTGGTAAGGAAACTCTGTAAAAATTGCTCAAAAGAAGAAGCTCCTGATGCTTCAGAGAAAGCGTGGTTGAAAAGTCTTGGATTTCGAGTTCCAAGAAAAATTACGAAACCGGTTGGATGCAGGGAGTGTCTGAATACCGGTTACCATGGAAGGACCGGGGTCTTTGAAGTCTGGAGAAGGAATATTGTTACATACAATCAGATACTTTCACATACAGATGAATTCACATTGAGACAAAGTATGTTGGATTCTGGATTTGAGACCATGTTGGACGACGCGATGTCAAAGGTCTATGACGGAATAACATCCCTGGAAGAAACGCAAAGAATGGGAAGCCACCATTATTATTTCCACATTGGAATGATAGAGAAAGAGAAGGGCTCAAAAACCAGGACGACAAGAAAGAAAAAATCAACCTCCTCCGCGCGATCGGTAGGGAAAAGCAAGACCTCTTCCAGTAAGTAGAATTTTCCTGGCATCGGGCATTTTGGGTGCAGGTAGAGTCAAATTAGATGGGTATTAAAACATATTTGTTTGCTTTTGTAACCACCTTGAAATTAACCGCTTGTGTTGTTTTCGTTTTGTTGGTTCTGGATCTGAATGCAGATGATTGGAATCAATGGCGAGGGCCTGATCGTTCAAGTATTCTTCTGGATGAAGAACTTGCCGACCCTAAGATCCAGACTCCAAAAGTGATTTGGAATTCGGAAGTAGGAGATGGTTTGTCCTCTTTTGCTATTGCTAATGGTCTGGCATTTACACTGGGATCAGATAAGGATGAAGAGACCATATATGCAATGAGTTTAAATGACGGAGAATTGGTTTGGGAATATTCGTATCCGTGTGAAGGAGAGCAGTACTACACAGGATCCACCCCTTCGATTCAAAATGGACACCTGTTTGTTGTTGGGAAAAAGGGAAAAGTGTTCTGTTTGGATGCCAACGAGGGAAAGTTAATATGGAGTAGAGATCTCGTGCAGGAAGAATCCTGCCAAATTCCTGACTGGGGATTTACCGGATCGCCCTGGATTAACGAAGGTCGTGTTTATCTGAATGCAGGTTCTTCTGGTTTTTGTTTGGACGCTGATACTGGCGGCACCATTTGGGGATCACAAAACTCTGAAGTGAAGGCAGGTTATGCTTCTCCAGTTTTTTGGAAATATAATCACGAGCAGAATTGGATTCTTTTATTTTCGTCCAACTGCATACAAGCTGTTGATCAACAGACAGGTGTAATTAAATTCAGATATCCCTGGTCCACGACATTTGATGTCAATGCGGCTGATCCGATAGTCAGCGGAAAGCGAGTTTTCATTTCCTCCGGACACGGGGCGGGAGCCTTATTATTGAACATAGAAAAAGCGCCGAGTGGCGCAGAATTTCCTTATCAAGCGGAAGTGAAATGGAAAAGTCAGGTAATGCGTAATTTTTTCAGCGCTAGCGTCCTGGAAGGGGGAATGGTTTTGGGGGTTGATGGGAATAATGACGCTGCTTTGAAAAGTGTGAGACTCGAAACCGGAGAGGCATTGTGGCGTTGGGATGGAAAACGCGTGGGAGGAGTTGGGTTAGGAACATTCATTGTCGTTGGAAAGCGAATCGTGATGGTCACTGAAAAAGGGAAACTTCTGGTAGGGCTTTTTGATCAAACCGGTTTTGAATTAGAGACAGCTGTCCAGATTCTTGGAGGCAAATGCTGGACAGCTCCCGCTTTTGCA
>JAUIHU010000126.1 GCA_030432175.1 Verrucomicrobiia bacterium
ATGTAAATGGATACCGATAAATCAACCATCCATGCTCAGCCTGAAACATCACCACCTGACTCAAATTCAGATCACCGATAATCAGAAATACCGGGATCACCGAAAGCCCCATAGCGATCTCATAGGAAATCATCTGGGCGCTTGAGCGAATTCCCCCAAGAAACGGGTACTTGGAATTGGAAGCATACCCTGCAAGAACAATTCCATACACACCCAAAGACAGGATCCCAAAAGTGTATAAAATTCCGATGTTCAAATCAGCGATCACCATTTTCGTCTCGCCAAGTTGAGATCCAAATGGAATGACCGCCATGGTCATGAAAGCCGGAACGAGCGTAATTGCTGGAGCCAGCCAGAAATAAGCCAGCTTCACATTCATCGGCACAAAATCCTCTTTCAAAATGAACTTGATTCCGTCCGCAAGTGGCTGGAGTAAACCAAATGGTCCCGTACGGTTTGGCCCAATCCGTCCCTGAATCCAAGCAGAAATACGTCTCTCGGCAACGACCGAATAGGCGATCATGGGCATCAGCACAGCAAATGCCGCTCCTATTTTGATGAGGATAATTAAAAATTCAGAAAATCCCATGAATCAGTCTCTCTGTTAAATTTGAGTCAAAATTCAAATCTTTACAATTCAACGGTCACTCCCTGGTCTCCGAGTTCAGACCAGGTTAGCCCTTCCAGCTCGGAGGTTTCCTGAGCCATCCATTGAAACAGGCTTTCCACACCCTTCACCGACTCGGGAACATTTCCAATCTGCTTTAAAACAGCCAACAAAGTCTCCCATTCGGGTTTTGCAGCGCCAGGAGCAGGAGTCGCCGGATAAAATCGCTGTATTCGTCCTTTGACATTGGTGAAAGTTCCTTTTTTCTCAACATGCGCGCATCCCGGAATCAATACATCAGCTTTCTCAGTAAGACCGTTGGGCAGAATGTCCGAAACAATTAAATGATCCAATTTTTCCAAAGCTTCGTCGTCAAATCCGTGCCGGGTCAGATCTTCCCCGAAAGAAATCAACGTTTTCACTTCCCCGGATCGAACCTTCTCTAAAATCTTGTTCAAATTAGATCCCAATTCCCCAGAAGACAGCCCCATCATTTTCACACCCGAAGTGTTCGGATTCTTGTCAGTGTTCACCAACAATGAATCCCCTTCCCCAATCCTGGGAATGGACTCAGTAAAAGAGTCCAGAAGGTTGGCAATCTGGCTGATTAAAAATAGTTCCTCATTGGTCTGGCGGGCAGAAGCAATGATCGCCGTGGATCCTTTGTCGACAGATCTAAGGATCTCCGAAATGTGGGATACGGCCTTGTCCCAATCTGCCTCTAACGATTCTCCATTATCGTAAATGACAATATCCTTGAGGCGATCTTCTCTTCCAACCCATTTATAGTTTAATCTGCCCTCATCACACATCCAGCTGGAATTCACCCCGTCGTTTTCCCTGGGTTCAAATCTCTTGATTGATCCTTCTCTCGAACCAACAACGATATTACAACCAGTCCCGCAAGATGCGCAGAGACTCTTGGTTTCCTTCAAAAACCATACCCGCATCTGAAAGCGGAAATCCTTGGAAGTCAATGCTCCCACTGGGCAGATGTCCACAGTATTCAAAGTATAGTTATTGTCGAAACTCTTTCCTGGGTAGGTCGTAAGAGTGTTATAACTTCCTCGATTCACAAACCCAAGCGCGTCATCACCTGCGATGTCACGCGTAAAACGGATGCAGCGCGAACAAAGAATGCACCGTTCATCATCCAGCATAATCCGCGGCCCGAGGTCCACTTGCTTGGGTTTATGAACTTTCTGCTCTCTGAACAGACTGTTAGCGCCTCCATGCTCAACAGAATACTCCTGCAGTTTGCACTCTCCCGCCTGATCACAAATTGGACAATCCAAAGGATGGTTAATCAGCAGAAACTCAAGTACATCTTTTCGCATCTCAATTGTCCCGGGAGAACTGGCGTAAATCTCCATGTTAGGAGCAATTGGAGTAGCGCATGCTATCGCAGGACGAGGCATTTTACGGACAACCGGATCTCCATTATCGTCAACCACCGGTTTGCGGTCCGGTCCCATTGCTTGCATTCCATACTCTACCAAGCACATGCGACAATTTCCGGCTACTGGCAATTTGGGATGATAACAGTAATGGGGCACATCCACTTTAGCCATGGAACACGCTTGGATCATGGTTGTGGGGATAGGCTTGCCAGTGACTGGATCAGGGGATGTCTTTGGCACATTCACCAATATCCCGTCCACCTTGACTGGCACGGTTTCCACCTGGGCTGCCTCGCCATTTTTTGTTGCGTCCGCTGCCTTCGACATAAATTTATCTAAATCAATGACCCGTTCTTTGTTTCAGGTCTATTTGCAAATCCATGAATTAAATTTAAACTGATCAGTTCTTTCAATAAGCTCGACTTAAAGAAACATCACTCACTTTTTTCAACCGCTTCGAACTCATCTTTGAACTTGCTGACAAAACTTTGCACCGGCCAGGAACAAGCTTCCCCGAATGCACAGATGGTTCTACCACCAGGGATATGGTCAGCTACCCGCTTCAGTTGTTCGGTGTCCCCAGCCATTCCTTTACCGTGACTCATCCGGGTAAGGATCTTACTCATCCAGAGTGATCCCTCGCGACATGGAGTGCACTGGCCACAACTTTCGTGGGCGTAGAATTCACTGACATTCGACAAAGCTTCAACTATATCAGTTGAATCGTCCATCACGATAATAGCTCCAGATCCTGACATTGTTCCGGCCGCCATCAATGTGTCAAAATCATAAGGAATATCCAATAATTCCAATTCCTTGGGTGGATCGTCCGGGTTCTTGGATTTGATGGAAAATTTCTCACCAGCCTTGAGCACTTTGGCGGAAGATCCTCCGGGTATAATTGCTTTAAGTTTTCGACCTTCGCGCAACCCACCGGCAAAATCGTTGATCAACTCTCCTAAAGTAGCTTTGCCGACTTCCACTTCATAATAGCCAGGCCGTTGAACGTGACCACTGATGCAAACAATTCGAGTTCCCGTATTTCCTGGAGTCCCAATCTTCGAGTAGTTCTCTCCACCCATCTCAATCACATGCTTCACATGACAGAGAGTTTCTACATTGTTTACAATGGTAGGAGATAGATACAAACCAATAGCAGCAGGAAAATAGGGCGGTTTAATACGCGGATACGGCCGTTTACCTTCCAATGATTCCAATAATCCCGTTTCTTCCCCACAAATATATGCTCCGGCGCCACGATGAACATATATTTCCAGGTCATATCCAGAACCCAGGATATTTTTTCCGAGAAAATTATTTTCCCGAGCTTCCTGAAGAGCGCGGTCTAATATCTTGGCGCCTTCCGGGAACTCTCCACGAATGTAAATATAAGACAAACCCACTTTATTGGCGTAGCAGGAAAGAATCATTCCTTCGATCAGCTGATGCGGATCTTTATGGATGATTTGACGGTCTTTAAATGTTCCTGGTTCTGATTCATCAGCATTGCAAACAAGGTAAACCGGTTTGCCGCCATCATGACGAATAAAAGACCACTTCACGCCACAGGGAAACCCAGCGCCGCCACGTCCACGCAAACCGGATTTTTTAACCTCTTCACGGATTTGAGCCGGACCATCCAAGGTGTTTCCATCTTTTTCGATCGGCTGTAACGCGAGCGCTTTCTTAAGTGTGGAATACCCACCTTCCTTCATATAGGCCGCCAGATCGTTACCGTATCCAGGTCGGTCCACATTCTTTAAAATCAGTCTTCGCTCTTTCGGCATATCCGGTAGGGTTTAATAAATCAGTAAATGTCTGAGAAAATTATTTCTTTTTCTTTTTGGACGTCTTCGATTTGGAAGATTTTGATGCCTTGGACTTAGGCTTGGAATGAGTCCCTGATTTGGCAGATTGCGACTGGATCGGCGCAGCTGCTGCAGCGGATGCCTTCGACTCATCAGCTGATTTTTGGGGGGCAACGCTGATGATAGTAGCCTCCCCTGGATGACTCACTTCCACCGGCGCCGGTGGACAAGGCTTATTTGACCGACACTTTTCAATGATCTCGTCCACTCGCTGAAGAGACACTCTTTCATGGAGATCTTCGTCAAGCATCAAGACAGGAGCAGTTCCGCATGAAGCCAGACATTCCACAAACTCGATCGTAAATTCCCCATCCTCGGAAGTAACGGGACCATGTGTATTCTCGTCAAGCCCTAGTCTCTCACAAAATTGCTTCCTGACTTTATAGGCGCCCTCAAGAGCGCAACTCAGCGTCCTGCAAATACGTATGTGTTTTTTACCGATGGGTTCCTCGCGAAACATCGGATAAAAAGTCACCAGCTCGTAAACATTGATTGGTTCTAAATCCAATTTTTTTGCAGTCCATTCGACCGCATCCTTGGAGATCCAGCCAAAATGTTCCTGCAAAGCATGCAAAAACATTAACGAAGCGCTTCGTTTTTGCGGATAACGGGTTATGACTTCATCAAGTGAAGCTTCAAGTTTCGGGGGTACGGAAAAACTCATCGATCACATTCTCCCATTACAAAGTCCAATGATCCCAGAATGGCTACAACATCACTGACCATACATCCTTTCAACACCTGCGGCAGAATACTGAGATTAACGAAAGATGGAGCGCGTATTTTCAAGCGATAAGGCACTCCACCTCCACGACTGTTGATGTAAAATCCAAGCTCACCTTTAGGATTTTCTGCGCCAAAATAAACTTCTCCAGCTGGCGCGTTCACCCCTTGTGTTACCAGAATAAACTGATGGATCAATTCCTCCATCTTGGTTAACACTGCTTTTTTCTCAGGAAGAATGATTTTGTTATCCTGTATATTCACTGGCCCTCCGGGCAGCTTGTCCGCGCACTGTCGAAGGATTTTAATGCTTTGCCGCATTTCCTCCAGCCTGACCAGGTACCTGTCGTAGCAATCCCCCACACTTCCACAGGGAATATCAAAATCCAAATCGTCATACACGAGATAGGGATGAGCCCGACGAAGATCAAACTCAATTCCGCTTCCCCTGAGATTCGGACCGGTTAACCCAAAATCGATAGCATCTTCGCGACTGATCACCCCGACTTCCCGGGTTCTATCCACAAAAATTCGGTTCCGTGTCAGCAGTTTATCTGATTCCTCAACATTTACCGCAACTTCATCAAGAAACTTTCTCAACTGAGAGATCCAACCGTCGGGAATATCTCGGGCTACACCACCAACTCGGGTGTAGGAAGTAGTGAATCTGGCTCCGGTCAGCGCTTCTATCAGATTATAGATTTTCTCCCGCTCAGTAAATGTGTGAAGAAACACCGTCATCGCTCCCACGTCCATGGCAAATGCTCCCAAACCCAATAAATGAGCTGAGATACGAGCTAATTCACAACAAATCACACGGAGATAACCAAGACGCGGGGGCAAAGCTTCCTCTATGCCCATCAACTTCTCCACTGCCAGAGCATATGCGACATTATTGGCCAGAGGAGCAAGATAATCCAATCTGTCTGTGTAAGGCACAAACTGATTGTAAGTCATGTTTTCAGCAATTTTTTCATCACCTCGATGCAAGTACCCCACATCAGGATCAGCCGAAACAACCACCTCTCCATCCAATTCCATGAGCAACCTCAAAACTCCATGAGTCGCCGGATGAGACGGCCCCATGTTGAGTGTCATTTGCTCACCGGAAAGTTCCGATTCCTCAGTCCCGGCTTCACCACGCAACACCGAGGAATCCTTGATTTCCAGTTCTTTTACTGTCGTAGACTTGGGACTCATGAATGGAATCGTTTTTCGCTTGTTAAGCTTAACTCTCTGATCAGACCGGCAAATCGCAGTCTATGTTATAAATTGTTAATATATTGTCAGCTTGTGACTGGTTATTCATCAGATTCAGGCACACGCACTCTGGGCTCCCGGGTTTCACGGCTTGGAGCGCCCGGTTGTGAAACAAATGGACCTCCATCCAATGGAGCCGGTCGCGTGAAAGCCACTTCCGGCAACTCGGTGGGTTTGCCAGCAAGTGGAAAATCCTTCCTTAACGGGAAATGAGGATAGCCTTCCCACATCAAAATTCTGCGCTGATCAGGATGCCCACGAAACGAAATTCCCATCATATCGTAAACTTCTCTTTCATGCCAGTTCGCCGTTTTCCAAACAGAGGAAACGGTTGGCAAAATCGCATCTTCTTCGGATACTGAAGTCTTGATGCGCAAATGACAGCGGTGCGTATATCCGTACAATTCGTAAACCAGTGTAAATCTGGGGCTAACGTCACCCTCATCAACACTGCTGAGATCCACAAGGTAGTTAAATCCCAGATCCTGCTTGGCTAATGAACAAACTTGCTCAATCAACTCAGCGTCTTTCAGGACTAAAGTCGTCTCGCCACGAAATTCGTGCGGTGTTTCAAATTGGCCATCAAAAGCCTGACTCAGTTTTTCGGCGAGTTCCAATGACGTCATAGTTGTTTAAAGCAAGAAAATCTTCTTCTTCCAGATCGCAGATTACTGTGTCAATAAATTAACTTATCAGTGAAGCAGGTAACTTTGGCGACAGGTCTTCACCTACCGATTTCTGCTGACTTAATGTATTCTTCTTCCCTACTTTGCTCTGCAACTTCATTAGAGCATCCAGAAGAGCTTCAGGACGCGGAGGACAGCCGGCGACATAGACGTCAACAGGAACAATCTGATCAACACCCTGCAGAACAGCATAACTCCGATACATACCACCGGTTGACGCGCAAGCGCCCATGGCGATGACCCATTTAGGCTCAGCCATTTGCTCGTAAATTCGTCTGACTGCCAAAGCCATCTTGTAAGTCACAGTGCCCGCCACCACCATTACATCGGCCTGACGCGGAGAAAACCGCATAACTTCCGAACCGAATCTGGAAATATCAAAACGACTACTGGCTGATGCCATCAGCTCGATTGCGCAACAGGCAAGCCCCATTGGCATTGGCCATATCGAATTTTTCTGAAACCAATTAATTATGGCGTCAGCTCGCGTGACAATGACGTCACCTTCGATCTTGGAGTTGTATCCGATTTCAGTGGCGCTTTTCATACAGGAGATATTCAACGATACACAGTCGATTTCAACTTGTAATTTCAACTTGTATTTAAGAGCAATTCATCACGTGGCTTGAATTGATGAACCAAAGTTGAAATCCAAATGTCCCGGAGCTGATCCAGACTGAATCGTAATTTTACTGATGCCCGAGCCGCTCCGCTCTCGAATTCAAAACAAACTAATCACGCAGCCGAAGGGTAAGCAAGTCAGATTGTGATTTTTTTCACAAGACGATTATCTCTGTTTCTTCCTCAATATTATTCTTTTATCCACTTGACGAGTTCTCACAGCGCAACCATACTTCCCCGCTATTTTATTTTGCCGGCTTATAGTGCAAAATTCCGCTGAAGATCATGGTCAAATCGAAGGTGAAAAAAACGGTCTCCGAAACCAAGTCCAAAACCGCTACCCAATCCGTATCCAATAAAGGAACCGGTAAAAGCGTGGATCAAAATTCCATTAGTAATTCTTCCGAATCTGCCAGTGCTGTGTCCAAAGGAAAATCCTCGAAGGACCCCACTGCGAAAACCAAGGACAGCCCTCTGAAAACCAGTCCCAATCCGAAAACTACCTCTAAGAAAAAAGCTGATTCAAAAGTCGAATCCGCTACCGCCAAAACGAAAGCGCCATCCTCTCGCGCTAAGAGCCCTGCGACTGCGAAGGCTAAAAAAGCATCAAAGGCGACTACCAAATCTTCGGAAAAACCTGATAAATCCAGCAAATCCGGCGAAAAGGCTAAGGATTCAGCTCCAGCTAAAGACCAAACCAAGACCAAAAAAACCAAATCAAAATCCCCTGCCGCAGATCCAAAAGATAATCTGAATACAGAGACAGCGCCTTCCAATTCTGCTGAACCGCCCAAACCCAACGCTGCTAAGAAAGCCAAGTCCAAGTCTTCCAAGTCTGCTGAAAGCGATCAGCCAAAATCAGCTAAAAAAGGGACTACCACGAAAAAAGCAAAATCAGCGTCGACTCAATCCGCAGGCAAGGAGTCATCAGCTACCACAAAGGCAAAAAGCAAGTCCAAGTCCAAGTCCAGTTCTTCCCCCAAATCAAAATCGACCAGTAAATCCAGCAAAACTAAAAAATCGGATTCGCAGGTCGAGAATGAAGAAATGGTGGAGGTACAGATTCCATCCGATCCTGACGAGTCAATTACCCAACGCACGGATGCTGATTCATCTACCGAGAAAAAAGAGGGGAAAATCGCTCAGTTACTTGAGCCAGTCAGCTTGACTGAAAAAATCAAGGAACTGGTTAAACTGGCTCAGGAACAGGGATACCTGACTTATAACGATATTAACGAAGCTCTCCCGGAACACCTGGCGACTCCGGAAAGTCTCGACGAAATTTATATCAAACTCCGCAACCTGGAGGTTGAAATTGTCGACCAGGCTGAGGTGGATCGCGTCAGCGCTGTCAAGCAACCCGAACAGGAAGAACCCGAGGAAAAAGAACGCCTGGACATTCTGGATGATCCAGTCCGCATGTACCTGAAACAAATGGGACAGGTACCCCTGTTGACACGGGAACAGGAAGTTGAAATCTCCAAACGGATTGAGGATGCTGAAAACGAAGTCAAACGTATCGTCTACAGCTTCGGCTTCTCTGGAAAAGAACATATTGCCCTGGCTGAAAAACTGATCTCTGAGCCTCCTAAAGAACGCTTCGATCGAGTCATCGTTGATAAAAAGATCGAAGGCCGCGAAAAACACATCAAAGCTTTGCGCCGCCTAGTCAAGGATGTCCGCAATCTGGATAATACCTGCGACGAAAAATACGCAGAATGGAGATCGCTGCCAGACGGGAAAAAGAAAGACAAGGCCGCAAAGGAGTTCAAACAACTGGACCAAAAACTGCGAACTTCATTCCCAAAGTTTTACTATAAACAAAAGGTCATTGAGGAAATGTCTTTGGTTGCAGACAACATCCACGATCGAATTCAGGTTAGCTTGCGATCGATCCGCATGCTCGAAAACCGCAAGGATGCTGATCAGCAACAAATCTATATCGATTCTGAGTGGATGAAGATCCGTGGACTGGAAGATTTCGTCCGTATGCCCCAGGAAAATTACCTGGAAGCCTACAAAGAATTGAAGAAATTCGCAGCCAAAGCGCTGAAAGCCAAGACAGAGATGGTGGAAGCTAACCTGCGTCTTGTGATTTCTATCGCCAAGAAATATACCAACCGTGGCCTGTCCTTCCTTGATTTGATCCAAGAGGGGAATATGGGTCTCATGAAGGCTGTGGAAAAATTTGAGTACCGAAGAGGTTACAAATTCTCCACATATGCTACGTGGTGGATCCGCCAGGCAATCACCCGATCCATTGCAGATCAGGCCAGAACGATTCGGATCCCGGTCCACATGATCGAAACGATCAACAAATTGATGCGGGTTCAAAAGCAGCTTCTTCAGGATTTCGGGCGGGAAGCGACCCCGGAAGAGTTGGCTGAAGAAATGCAAATGCCAGTGGACCGAGTCCGCGCTGTGCTGAAAATGGCTCAGCAACCCATTTCACTCCAATCACCTGTTGGGGATAGTGAAGACACCAGTTTTGGTGATTTCATTGAGGATAAATCTGCGGAGAACCCTTCCGATATGACGAGTTATTCGCTCCTCAAGGACAAATTGGGAGACGTGCTCGAAAGTTTAACCGAACGGGAACGGAAAGTCCTGGAACTTCGCTTTGGCTTGGGAGATGGATACTCTCGAACTTTGGAAGAAGTCGGAAAACAGTTCAAAGTCACACGGGAACGGATCCGCCAGATTG
>JAUIHU010000127.1 GCA_030432175.1 Verrucomicrobiia bacterium
ACTGCACACCATTGAACAAATCATTATGAGCATCGATAACAACACTATGGACTGGTCAGTTCAATACATCGAACAAGGCCGAGAACAGGGATTAGAACAGGGAAGGTTGAAGTTGATTAGAATATTGACTCAAATGCTGACAAGAAAGTTTGGCGCTCTTCCTTCACATATACTGACACAGCTGAATAGTTCCAATCCTGCTACTCTCGACCAAATAGCTGATGCGCTTCTTGACATGGATTCAATTGAGGAATTAGAGGATTTTTTTCGGTAAAGTATTTCATTCTCCAACAACGATGGACCTACCAGAGGCGCGATTAAAGGAGGCAAGCTGTTAACTGTTTCATCCTACCTCAACTGCAAGAGCCAACTCGCCGAGCTGAGGCTCAGTGGTCCAAGGACGCCTTCCTGACTCGAATCACACCCCGAGACACCCTCCCCGACAAATCACAGTTGCCGCAGGGCCTCAAAAGATTTATTTAGTTTCTTCAACACTGTCTAAATCTGAAAGTAGCGAATTAGAATTGAGAGCCCATGAGTGAAGCATCTTCAAATCGGAATGGAATCATTGCAGGCGGGAACTGGATCATTGACCAGGTCAAAATCATCGATGTTTATCCCAAGGCGGAGCAACTGGCGAACATCAGCTCCCAGTCCGAAGGCACCGGCGGCTCCCCCTACAATCTGATTCTGGATCTGGCTAAACTCGGCGCGCAATTTCCACTTGAAGCCGCCGGAATGGTCGGCAGGGACGCTCTCGGAGATTTCATCCAAAAAGACCTCACCGACCACGGAGTGAACACCGAGCTGCTGGAAGTATCGGAATCACAACCCACCTCTTACACCGACGTCATGACCGAGAAAAACGGTGGACGTCGCACTTTCTTCCACATGCGCGGAGCCAATGCCGAATGGGACGGATCGCGACTGGACTTTACTCAAACAAATGCCCGTATTTTCCACTTGGGCTACCTGCTTCTATTAGACGCCCTGGATGCGGAAGATCCGGAATACGGAACCGTTGCTGCCAGAATCCTCGCCCGCGCTCAGGAAAACGGACTCAAAACCAGCATTGACCTCGTCAGTGAAGACAGTGATCGGTTTCAGAAGATCGTCACCCCGGCTCTGAAGCACGTTGATTATTGTGTCATCAACGAGATAGAAGCCGCCAAAACCGTTGGAATTGCAGTTAGAGACGGACAGGACCAGCTTATAAAGGATGCTTTGAAACCCATTGCCACCGCGCTGTTTGAAAAAGGAGTCCGGGACTGGGTAGTCATTCACTTCCCGGAAGGCGCGTACGCTCAAAATACAGCCGGTGAAAGCTTTTTCCAAAACTCCCTGAAACTCCCTGAAGGTTACATTAAAGGATCCGCTGGAGCTGGAGACGCCTTTTGCTCCGGAGTCATGATGGGACTTCACGAAGGCTGGTCCATTCAACAGGCTATGGAAACCGGAGTCTGCGTAGCCGCTGCATCACTTTCAGAACCGACCTGCACTGGCGGAGTGAAATCACTCAGCGACGCCTTATCCTTAAAGGATCAGTTCGGACTGAACAATAAATTTTAAAAACACATTCCTGTCTTCGCGCCTTAGCGTCTTAGCGTGAAATAAAAAACGATTTAATCCCCGTAAAACCCAAATCCAATCCATGCTGAAAAACCGATCCACCCCCATCATTTGCGCCTCCACGCTTTTGCTGGGCTCCTTGAGCTCGCTGCTTTCCCAGGCGCAAGATTTACCCGACAACGTCCCGCCGGAAGGACTGGCTCCGATAGCCGATGCGTCCGACGAACCTCAAAAAGCCCTGCAATCCTTCCAACTCCCCGAAGGTGTATCCGGTCAGGTCTGGGCTGCGGAACCTCTATTCGCCAACCCTGTGGCTTTTCACGTGATGGGCGATGAATCGGTTCTGGTCGCGGAAACCTTTCGACATCGACGCGGCGTGGAGGACAACCGCGGTCATATGTACTGGCTGGACGAAGACATCGCAGCGGCCACGACAGAAGATCGCCTCAATATGTACAAGAAATGGGCGAAAGCAGGGAAGTTGCCGATGGAATGGTACACGAGGTGGCAGGATCGCGTTTCCTGGTTGTGGGATTCAGATGGCGACGGAAGAGCCGACAGTTCCAGTGTGTTTGCAACCTTCAATGAAGCGCTGGACGGGATCGGTTCCGGTGTGATTGAGCGCAATGGAACAGTCTATTACACCAACATTCCTCACCTCTGGAAACTGGAAGACAAGAACCATGACCGCGTGGCGGAAATCAAGGAACCGCTCTTCTCCGGCTTCGGGGTAAAGGTCTCTCTGTCCGGCCACGACATGCACGGTTTGAAATGGGGTCCGGATGGGCGCTTGTATTGGTCCATTGGGGATCGTTCCTATTCTACGGAAGGGAAAGAAGGACAGAAGTTTGCGGATGCTTATTCCGGCGCCGTCTTTCGCTGTGAGCCGGACGGATCGAATCTGGAAGTTTTCGCCACCGGACTCCGCAATCCCCAGGAACTGGCGTTTGACGATTTCGGCAATCTCTTCAGCGTGGACAACGACGCCGATGGAAAAGATGACACCGCCCGGGTGGTTTATATCACCGAAGGATCCGACACCGGCTGGCGGATGGCGTATCAATACATTGGTGGAGTGAACGCCAATGATGATTACGGTCATGGTCCCTGGCACGCAGAAGGAGTCTGGCGCCAGCCCTGGGATGGACAGCCGGCTTATCACACACCTCCCATCGGACACGTTTCGGAAGGGCCTTCCGGTTTTGTGCGTTATCCTGGACTCGGATTGCCTGAGAAATATCAGGGAGCTTTCTTTATTTGCGATTTTCGTGGTGGTCCTGGCAATAGCGGGATTCATTCCTTCCACGTCACTCCAAAAGGCGCTGGTTTTGAAGTGACTGAATCAGAGAGGTTCATCTGGAATGTGCTGCCAACTGATTTTGATTTTGATTATTCAGGTGGAATGCTCCTCGCTGACTGGGTCACCGGCTGGCTGGGTGAGGGCAAAGGGCGCATGTTTAAGTTCAAACATGAGGCTTCTGTCCAACGGGATCAGGCACAGCTGGATCAGGTTCAGATGTACTTCGAAAAGGGGTTCGAAAATCTCTGTGAAGCGGATCTGCTGGACGCGTTGAGCTTCCCGGATCAAAGGGTGCGACTGGAAGCTCAGTTCACTCTGGAAAACCTGAAAGCTGCAAAGTCTTTGGAAAAAATCGCCCTGGAATCGGACCACTTATTGGCTCGCGTTCACGCTATCTGGGCTTTGAGCAACCTGGACCGCCGGGACGCTTATGAGATCGGTGAAATTGCAGGACTCGCTGGCGATAACCACCCAAGAATTCGTGAACAAATCCTGAAAGCGCTCGGAGCCAGCGCTGATTCTGCATTTCTGGGCGCATTGGAAAACGGGCTGCAGGATGAAGATCCACAAGTCCAACTGCACGCCGCTATGGGGATTGGCAAAGTCGGATCCAAGAAATCCATTCCGGCGCTGACTGCCTGGATCGAATCCTGGTCCCCGGAATCCAATGATCCATTCCTGCGCCACGCTGCCGTCATGGCCGCTTCAGGCATCGCTTCTAAATCCACCAGCGGACTGGGAGCGATCGCTCATTTCAGCCAAAGCGCCTCCCGTCAGTTAAGACTCGTCGAACTGCTGGCCTTGCGTCGCCTGGAATCTCCTGCCATCGCCAAATACTTGAACGATGCAGATCCATTCCTGGTTCAGGAAGCCGCTCGTGCGATTTATGATAAACCCATTTCCGAAGCTTACCCGGCTCTGGCTGAGCTGATCGAATCCGATCGAACTGAAATCTGGAACCCAATGCTCTACCGCCGAGTGGTTCATGCCAATTCCAGACTCGGATCTGAAGCCAGCTTGAAACGCATGGCAGCGGTTTTAGGATCGGCCAATCAATCAGAATTCGCAAAAAACCTGATTTTCAACGTCCTCAACAATTGGCAAAACCCGGATTCCAAAGATGCCGTCATGGGCATGTGGCGTCCTATGCCTGAGCGTTCCACTGAATCCATGATCGCGATCGTGGAACCGCTGATTTCCGAGCTTTTATTGAAAGGAACCGAATCCATTCAAAATCAGGCCATCGAATGGGCGGTTCGATATCAGGTGAAATCTCCGCTTACCGCGCTGAAGGGGATTTATGAAAATGAAACCGCTCCGGAAGCCAATCGCGCCGCTGCATTGAAAGCCATTGCTGCGCTGGAGTCGGAAGAAAAGGCGATTGAAATCACCCGACGCGCTGCCATGAACGGACAATTCCCGCAGATTCAGGCAGAAGCGATTCTGGCATTTTCCAAACTCAATCCTGAATCCGCCCTCAAATGGATTCAGGCGAACCAATCCAACTTGCCGACCGTCGTGCAGCAGGCTCAGGTTAAAAGTCTGGGACACATCCCTGGCGAAGAATCCGGCAAAGTCCTCCTCAGCCTGGCCGAAAACCTGGCCGAGCAGGCCGACTCCAACCCTGCCGCGCTGGAATTAATGGAAGCTCTGGAATTGCGCCGCGCCAGTGAAGGGCGTGGAAATCCTTATGGACGAGCTGTTTTTCAATACCAGCGTGCCGCTCGGGAGAAAGGTCCTTTGGGGCGTTATGAACTGTCCATTCTCGGAGGGAATGCTGCCAGCGGGAAAAATATTTTTATTAATAAAATCGAAACCCAGTGCATCCGCTGCCACCAGGCAGACGGGGAGGGATCCAGTGTGGTTGGCCCCAATCTGTCAGGCCTTGGAAAGCGCTTGAACCGTCAACAGATCCTGGAAGCGATCGCTCTGCCGAATGAGACGATTGCCGAGGGTTTTGAAAACGTAGCGCTGGAGATGAAGGATGGATCCTTCATTGCGGGAGTTCTCAAAAAGGCCTCCAAGCTTGAATATCTGGTAGAAGTTCCAAAAACAGCCGATGAAGCGGTTGAGTTTGGCTCTTTTGAAGACGCTTTCAGTGAGGATGCGTTTGAAGAAGAATCCACGCCGGCGGAATCTGAGGATCTGGCTCATGGAAACTCCAGCGCTTCAGAAACAGTCCCCACCGAACTCATCACCGTCAAAATTGCCGATGTCGCATCCATGGAACGTGGTCCTTCCGGTATGCCTGCAGGTTTAGCTGAAATGCTGACCGCTTCCGAATTGCGAGATCTGATCGAATTCCTGGCAACTCAATAAAACTCAGTTTGATTATTCCAAAATCTGAGACACATTAGATTTGATCTTAAGTAATTAATACAACTTATTTAACAAACTTATCATTATGAAGAATTATTGGTCCGCAGGATGGACACTGTTGGGAGCGTTTGGACTTGGAATGCTAGCATTTGGGTGTAGCAATCCAGCTGACGACGTCACCGAAGCCAAGGTCAGCGAAGTGGAAGAGAAGGAATCTTCTGGATCAGAATCAGAATCTGAAGACGCTGAGGAATCAGCAGAAGGTGTCTGGTACACATTCAGCGGTGAAAGTTCAACAATCGGATTCACGGGATCTAAAGTTACCGGATCTCACGATGGTGGGTTTGAAAAATTCACTGGCAAAATCATGATTGCGGATGGTTCTCCTGTTTCCAACGCCGAGAATCATGTTGAAATCGACATGGATTCCACATGGTCCGATAGCGATCGTCTGACTGGGCATTTAAAAAACGCTGATTTTTTTAATGTCCCGGAATTTCCGACATCAAAATTCGAGCTTTCTTCCATTGAAGAAAAGGCTGGGCCTAAAGGGGCAACCCATGAAGTCAGCGGGAAATTAACATTGCACGGAGTGACCAAAGCGATCACATTCCCCGCTCTCATTGAGGCCAAAGAAGATCAAGCGACTCTGAAAGCAGAATTTTTTATTAACCGGTTTGATTTTGACATTAAATATCCCGGCAAACAGGACGATTTGATTCGAGAGGAAGTGGTAATCCGTCTGGACATCGTCGCGAATCCTGAAAGCGCAGCATGATAATCATTGCAAGCTGATATAAACCATCGAGAACCAATCTAATACGAATGAAAGGCGCCCTGATTCAAGAAACCGGTGGACCGGATAAAATTCAATACACCGAAATGAAGGTTCCAGCGCTTCAGCCCGGACAAATCCGGGTTGAAACGCGTGCAGTTGCAGTCAACCCGATCGACACCTATATCCGGGCAGGAATTATTCCAATGCAGATTCCAATGCCTTTTGTCGTGGGATGCGATGGCGCAGGTGTGGTTCTTGAAGCCTTTCCGGGAAGCCAGTTTGAAAAGGGTGACAGAGTCTGGTATTCGAATCAGGGTCTTTTAGGTAGACAGGGAACCTTCGCCGAACAAGTCGCTATTGGAGAAGAATGGGCTTACCCAATCCCGGATGAAGTATCCTATGAATCTGCGGCCGCCAATGCATTGGTCAGCATCACCGCTCATCTGGGACTGGTCAGCCGTCTGAAAGTCAGGCATGGAGAGGTCCTTTTTGTGAGAGGTGGCTCTGGAGGAGTAGCTTCCACTGTGATTCAAATGGCGAAAATTCTGGATGCCACGGTCATCGCTTCAACCAGTTCTGAAGAGAAAAAAGATTTGTGCCTGGAGTTGGGCGCCGATCATGTCGTCGTTGGAAGAACTGCTGAAGATTTGGCCCCTCAGATCCAGGATTTCGCTCAGGAAGGTGTGGATGCCTGGTGGGAAACTTTGCGTTCTCCAGATTTTGACCTGGCGGTGCAATGTTTGAAGAACCGTGGAAAAATGGCTTTGATGGCCGGAAGAGAGGCGCGTCCGGAATTTCCAGTTGGACCATTCTATGTCAAGGAATTGGAACTCCATGGTTTTGTCATGTTTCTGGCTTCTGCCAGTGAACAGCAAAAATGCGCGCGAGATATTAACGAATGGCTGGCAGCCGGGCTTCTGGATCCTCGCATTGATCGTACCCTTCCCTTAAGTCAAGCAGCAGAAGCGCACCGGCTTCAGGAAGCCAACACTGTTCAGGAGAGTGGGCAATTGAAAGGCAAACTGGTGTTAACTCCGTGATCAGAAGTCGAAGCAGGTTTGTGATAGAAATGTTGAGTCATTTAGAATTAAACCAGGGCAAAAATTGTCAGAACTCTTTCAAGGTTGATGGTTCGACTTGGAAACAGGCCACGTCCCAACCGGTGGCTGAGCCAGAGGTTGAAGCGAATGAAGAAACTCAGTTGGATTCCGGATACCTGGTAATTTGCTGGGATGATCCGGTCAATCTGATGGACTATGTTACTCATGTATTCCAAAAAGTTTTCGGGTGGAATCTGGCAAAAGCCGAATACCATATGCTTCAAGTACACCGACAAGGTAAAAGTGTGCTTACTAAGGAGTCATTTGAAAAAGCCGAATTCTACGTTCATCAACTGCACCAATACCGCCTTCACGCAACTCTGGAAAAAGCTGAATAAACAGCCAATCCAAGGGTTGATGAAATATAAATCACCTCTGGATAAAAGCCTCAGTCTTTGAGGCCAATTCACGCAACACACCGAGGAGACCCGATAGAAGGAGGAAAAATCGTTCAAAAAGTGAGACTTCAGGAATTTAATAAGGATTATTGGCTCTATTCCCTGTCAGAATTGGAGCGTAACATTTTGGAAGCAATTCTGGACCACTACCCGGTTCTGGATCCTGGATATCAGCAAATCAGCCGATACATGGAGCAAGACGCAACTAAAGAACCGCAGGAATTGCTGCAGGAGTGCATGTCTGACCGGCAAAAGGAAAATCGGAATTTTGTCCAAAAGCTACTCATGCCAACGTCACAAATCCTTTCCGAAACATCAGAGAATAGTTGGAGCCTTCAACTCAATCCAGATGAGCGGGAATCACTGCTGCAAATACTCAACGATATTCGCGTTGGATTTTGGCTTGAACTGGGTTCACCAGAAGGATCCAGCCCGCCCGAGTCAGCCAATCTAACCCCTGAGGAAGAATCAAAATGGGCTTTGTTTCAGTTTACAGGATTTTTTCAATCCAATTTGCTTTTTGATCCATCTATCCACGGCGATCCCGATGATGAAAATGCTGAATATTCTGACGAACCAGATGATTTTGATTAATGCTGAATTCAAATGCTGTGCGTCGTAAACGAAACGGATCCATTGCCACTTGCCCACACCGCAATATCAGACGGACCTGATCAAGGATTGGTCGCTGTTGGTTGGGATATGGCGCCAGGACGGCTTTTAGAAGCATACGCTAAAGGTATATTCCCCTGGACATTTGATCCCGTGACCTGGTGGAGTCCCGATCCGAGAGCCATACTGGAACCCTCGGACTTCAGGATCAACCGTTCTTTGAAGAAGTGGATCAAGAAAAATCCTTATGAGATCAGAATCAACACCGATTTTACCGGTGTAATGCAAGCCTGCGCGACCCCGGCTCCGGGTCGAGAACAAACCTGGATCTCGCCTGAATTCATCGATGCTTACACTCAGTTACATAAAATGGGCAAGGCTCACAGTGTAGAGTGTTGGAGAGAGAATGAATTAGTAGGTGGAGTTTATGGCGTCAGTCTGGGTGGTTATTTTTGTGGTGAATCCATGTTTCATAAAGAATCCAATGCGTCGAAAATCGCTTTATGGGCGTTGTGTGAAATAATGTTAACCTTGGATATGAGATTGTTTGACATACAGATGTTGACCCCGGTGACAGAGAGTCTGGGTGGAATTGAGATTGATAGAGACTTATTCATGCGACAATTATCGGCTGAGATTCAACGTCCAATCGACTTTGGAAAAGCGACAAACTTTCACTTGATTCCGGAGCAATCCCGATTAGTTTAAGTTTTGTATCAATTTATAGTTCCTTCTTAAGCATCACTATGCCCAGAGGGAATGCAAGTGTGGAGAGGATGTAGTCATCCCTTCGAACCTGAAGAATCCGAGAAGAAATAATCATGGCATACGAATTACCAGAATTACCCTACGCAAAAGACGCATTAGAGCCTCACATCGACTCAACCACGATGGAGATTCACCATGGCAAACATCACCAGACATACATTACAAAGTTAAATGCCGCTCTGGAGGGACATGCAGATCTGGCATCGAAAAGCATCGAAGATTTGATTTCTAACCTGGAAGCCGTCCCGGAATCTATCCGCACAGCTGTCAGAAATAACGGCGGAGGGCATGCTAATCATTCACTTTTCTGGAAGTTGATGGCGCCGAATGCTGGTGGCGAACCTACAGGTAAATTAGCTGAAGCCATTCAATCCACATTTGGTAGTTTTGACGCCTTCAAAGAAAAATTTGAAGCCGCAGGAGCCGGCAGGTTTGGAAGCGGATGGGTTTGGTTGATTAAAAACAAATCCGGTGGTTTGGAAATCACATCCACCCCCAACCAGGACAGTCCAGTGATGACAGGTGACACCCCACTGCTTGGATGTGATGTCTGGGAACACGCCTACTACCTGAAGTACCAAAACAAGCGCCCTGATTACCTGAAAGCTTTCTGGAACGTCGTTAAATGGTCTGAAGTCGCCTCTCGTTTTGAATAAATGTAAAAGATTATCCACCCCCTGCATCGGGAGCTATTCAAAGTGGGGGGTGTCCCTGGAACACTGATCCCCACCTCGGCATTTAGCGCCGGCTTTTGAAGTGAGCTGAATTGTAACCAGCCAGCCGACTTGAATCACACTTTTAAAGATCCAAGCTAGATCAGGCACAGCCAGCTTTATGGATAATAGAAATCTGGAAAGCTGGTTTCTTTATTCGAACATCTGATTGCTATTGACACAAACGTCTGATTTCAAATAATTTCCTTTCAAGCATTATGGCAGAAGAAAACTCTCCAAATCCGTC
>JAUIHU010000747.1 GCA_030432175.1 Verrucomicrobiia bacterium
CATAATTGAGGTTTATGGCGTTGACCATGCAGGTAACCAAGGCTCTGTTGACACGATTGTGGCTATTTTACAGATACCAGCAAATGACTTTTTCGAAGATGCTGAACCGTTATTGGAAGTAGCTGGCAATATTATTGGATCCAATGTAGATGGAACAAAAGAGGAAGGTGAGCCTTTCCATGCAGAAAATGATGGTGGGCGTTCAGTTTGGTATCAATTTATTGCTCCTTCTCAAGGTGAATTGACACTTTCTACGGCTGGATCAGATTTTGATACGATCATGGCTGTTTACAGCGGTAGTGAACTAGAGAATCTGGAATTAGTGGCTGAAAATGATGATGTCGACGCTGCTGCAGATTTGTTTCATAGTGAATTAGTCGCCGAGCTGATCGCGGGGAACACTTATTGGATTGCTGTTGACGGATTTGGCGGGGATTCAGGCGCAATTTCACTCAGGTATGTATTTGAAACTAAAGAAATATTCTATGGATTGGAAATCGCTCCTTCTCAGCGAGGTGAAACGACTCCTCCCAATCAATTATTCCTTGCAGGTAGCAGTGTTTCCATTGTTGCAAGCGCGTATCCAGGATTTGAGTTTGTCCGTTGGGAAGGATCGATAGAATCTACCAGCAATCCGCTTTCCTTTGAGATTTCCGAGAATGTAGCCCTCACACCAGTGTTTGAACAGTATCTGGTCACCGATGATTTTGAATCCGGTTCCTTGAATGAATCGATATGGAATTTGAGGAGTTCAGATTGGAGTGTTGATCAAAGCGGTTCTTCGGATTTTGGAATAATTGCACATTCTGGTTTTGTGACTGACGGTCAATCGGCTACGCTGACCATGGATCAGGAGTTTCTGAAGGGCTTGGTTACCTTTGACTATATGGTGAGTTCAGAAGAAACATGGGACCGACTTGAATTTTCGATTGATGGTGAGTTAATTGGACGTTGGAGTGGTGAAACGGGTTGGAAGCATTTCGAATGGCCGTTGGAAGCTGGAGCGCATGTTTTGGAGTGGAAATATGTAAAAGATAACAATTTTTCTGAAGGTTCTGACATGGCTGGCATAGATAATGTTCTAGTTCCGCTGGTCGCAAATCCGGAACCAGTCAGTTTGAAGCTGGATTTGCTTTCAGGAGAAATTGTACAACTTTCAGCGATTGGCGAGCCACTCAGACAATACACCATCGAAGCAAGTAATGACTTTTCCACATGGGAAACCATCACATCGGTAATGGCTGATGAAGAGGGGCAGGTCCTGTGGGAAGATCCGGAATTCAATATAAATGAAGGTTCAGTGAACCGGTTTTACCGAGTCTATTCCGAGTAATTGGATTGTCATTTATATATCTGGATAAAAAACGAAGCGCCCCGGAGGGGGGCGCTTCGTTCTTTTTTTATTTAATTAAAGTAGTTCTTTGGGGTTTGGTTTTATTTCGGCATGGGTCCCACCAGTTCTATAAAATTTCCGTCTGGATCCCTGAGCAGAACAAGATAGATGCCTTGTGGGAGATTCCTGGGTAATTCAAGAGGTCCATCAGCTACTGGCGCTACTCCTGCTTTGTGCGCTCTGTCAAGCGCTGCATTCATATCAGGGACTTGCAGTGTCAGATAGCTAAATCCAAGTTGTGAGTGAATGTATTGATTATCGGATGGTTTTCCTGTGTCACAGCCAAAAGACATCAACTTGATTTTAGTAGTTGGAGAATCTCCACCCAGAGTAAAAACTCGCACATCCAGAGTTTTCCCATCGCTGAGTCCAACTCTTTTTGCATAGTCTCCGTTAACTTCAAATCCTGAAACCTCAGTGAGCCCGAGAGTTTCTGAATAA
>JAUIHU010000128.1 GCA_030432175.1 Verrucomicrobiia bacterium
GCAACAGTTAGTCGATCAAGCTATTGACAAGGCTCAGGACCTGAATGAGTTATCGGTTGATTACGGGATTTTGAAGCGAGAAGCGGAGGTGAACAAGGCGCTGTATGAACAGTTGTTGACCAGTATGAAGGAGGCTGAATTGATCCAGGAGGTGGACCCAAATAACATCCGGGAAGTGAACAAGCCCAAGATTCCGATGAAGTTTGTCAAACCGCGAGTGGCGCTGACATTGGCTGCTGGAATTATGGGAGGGATGATTGTTGGGTTTGGATTGGCGTTCTTTGTCAACTACATCGATGATTCGGTTAAGAGTCAGGACGATGTGGAGCATTTCATCAGAACACCATTCCTGGGTTACATTCCGACGATCAAGGCGACCAACATCTATGAGCGAGTTCTGCAAGCTCATCTCGATCCACAAGCCAATGCGTCCGAAGGATTCAGAAGTGTACGCGCATCTCTGGAATTGGCGAATCGTCCTGAAAATCTCAGTGTCATTGCGATTACCAGTACAATTCCAAACGAAGGTAAATCTCTGTTTGCTGCCAACTTTTCAACTGTCCTGGCCCAAACAGGAGCCCGTACTCTTCTTGTGGATGCTGACATGCGCAAACCTTCAGTTCATCGTGCTTTCAAACTCCACAGCCCAAATGGATTAGCGACTTTTCTGGAAAATAAGACTCCTAACCCGGATGATTTCATTCATAAAACGGAAGTGCCGAACCTGGATGTTGTCTGCTGCGGAAAAACACCTGAATATCCTTCCGAACTGGCCAGTTCCAAAAAGATGGATGAGTTCGTGGACCTGATGCGGGAGCGTTACGATCGGATTATTCTCGATTGTCCTCCAATCTCGGCGGTAAGTGATCCGCTGGTAATCGCATCCAGGGCGAATGGAGTTCTGTACGTGACAAGGTTCAACAAGATTCGCCGCGAACATGCGCGTAAGACAGTCCAGCGCATGCATGACGCAGGGCTGGCTATCTTTGGAACCGTGATTAACGACATTGATCTGGAAGGTCGTGAGGCTTATTATTATTCTTACTACTACTACCAGAACAGTCATTACAAAGATTACTATTCCAAGGATGCTGACAGAGGTGATGACGGGGGAGATGGCACCAAGTCGTAAGTCATTGTTAAACAACTAAATCCTGTTCAAAAAAGAACCACTCCTGTGAGTGGTTCTTTTTTGCCTGGTTATGCTGCGGATGGCGGAGTTGGGGGTGTTCTCCAATTGCTTAAAGCCGTTGATATGAGGAATGAAGCTCTTCAGGCTTGAGGTAATAGCCAGTCCAGCTTTTTCAAAATGGTTTCATCCCAATCCGATCTGGGAGTCAGGACTGCCGTAGCCAAAGCGTTATGGCAGGGAAGTGTTTCATTCACTGGAATTCCTGGCAATGTTTGTCGAATCAGGTTTTTGGCGTTTTCTGCGTTGTGGCGGAGGTTTTCTATGACCATTTCCACTGTCACATGGGCTTCATCTGTTTTCCAGGCATCATAATCAGTGATCATTGCCATGTTTGCATAAGCTATCTCGGCTTCTCTTGCACATTTGGCTTCGCCAAGATTCGTCATCCCAATGACATCGAATCCCGCTTGATGATTTGCCACCGACTCTGCGCGCGTGCTGAATGCTGGTCCTTCCATGTTTACATACGTTCCACCCAGATGAGCTGGTAGCCCTAATTCTTGAGCTGATTTATACATCAATTGGCTTAGCTCAACACAAATCGGATCAGCAAATGCAACATGCGCCACAATGCCACCTCCAAAGTAAGTGTGTTCAAACGACTTTTTCGTGCGGTCAATGAATTGATCCGGAAATAGGATGTCACGCGGTTTGTAGGCTTCCTGCAATGACCCCACTGCGCTGACTGCCATGATCCAACGAACTCCCAACTTCCGAAATCCGCATATATTTGCGCGGTGGTTGATTTCGCTGGGCATGATGCGGTGTTGGCGTCCGTGGCGAGGAAGAAAAATGACCGGTATTCCGTCCAGTTCGCCCTTGAGATATTGATCTGATGGATCCCCAAACGGCGTGGAAACTGTGATCCATTCCTGGTTTTTCAGTCCGTCAATCTGATAAAGACCACTTCCGCCAATGACGCCGATTGGTGATGAGTTGTTGGAATTCATTGATGATTTCTCGAATGCTTATTTATGGCTTCAAAGCCGGTTTACTTGAGCTGGAGTATTGAATAATCCATGACTGAAGTCACTTTGGAAATCTAAGGTGTGATTAAGAAAGGTGGCGTTCTGGGCGGTCTGAGCCTCAGCTCGGCGAGTGGAGGTATCAAGCGAGGTTGGCTGAACAGTCGGTTATTTATCACTTCAGCTCCACTCTTGATGTAGGCAAATTCGTTTGTTTTAAGGCGACTTAAAAGTAAAAGGCGCGCATCCTGAAAACTAAATGGCTGTTTCCAGTTCCTGAGTCAATTTCTCTATTGGCAGTCCGACCACATTGGAAAAAGAACCCTTGATTTCAACGATAATTTCTTCCCTGCCTTCCTGGATCGCATACGCCCCGGCTTTATCAAAGGGATGGATCCGGTTGAGGTAAGATTCAATCTGAGATTCACTGAGCGATTTAAATAAGACACGGGTTTCGTCGTGGAACAGTCTGGGAGTTGCTCCGTTGGGAGGCTGTAAGCAGACCCCGGTGATGACGAAATGCCAACCATCGCTCAGTTCACGCAGCATCCGTTTGGCGTCTTCGAAATCAACAGGTTTGGCGTAAAAGGTCCCGTCACGCCAGACCACCGTATCAGCGCCGAGTATCCATTGTTCAGGGTGTTTTTCTGAAACTGCATTCGCTTTCCTTCTGGCATTTTCCAAGGCGACCCAGTCGGGCTTTAAACCGGAATCGGGTTCATCGATTTCGTCAGCGCCGGAGACCTCGGTCCGAAATGGGACACCTATCTCGCGGAGGTATTCCACTCGACGAGGTGATGCAGATGCTAAAACTAGCGATTTAGGTTTCATTCTGGGATTTTACAGATGGACGCAGATCTCAGCTCAGAAGGTTTATTTTCTGATTTTCAACTGAAGTTAGGTTCTGTGACGAACTGTTTTAGTTTCGAGTTGAATGTCGCGTCATCCAGTACGGGTTCTGATCCGTCCAAAGTAATCTCCGATTCGAGTTGGATCCAGGATTTGCAACCTCCGTAAGAATCGAGCAGTGGTATGATCTTAGCCTCTGGAAGACGGTAAACTCTGACAGCCAGACAATAAATTCCTTTCTTTTTGCTCCAATCACACCGTTCGCGAATCACCTCTTCTGTCCAGACATGTTGTCCTTCAAGTTGCTGTGCGTCTTCCCACGACTCGAGTTGTTTCCATTCTTGAACTTCAGCCCAAAACTCGATTCGAACCTCATTTTCCAAGAAATAATCAGATGACAGGGATTTCATTCGCTGCCCAACCTCTGGCAATACCCCTTCCTGTTGTTGGTGGAAACGGGTTGGAAACAGGAAAAAGCGTGGGCAATCTACTTGAAAACCTCCACGGCCCTCATGAATTCCACCCTTTCGTAGAATCAGTATTTGATCCCCACGCCCCAGCGCGTCTACGATGATCGCCCATTCTTTGAATGCATCTTTCATGTGGAAAGATTAAGGGCAGATGTCTGTTTTTGGCAATCTGTTCAACTTGGATTGTTTGGATTACAGCAATTATTGATGAAAGGCACACTGCCGTCACACCGGAAAATTTTTGCATTTGACTCCATTGTCGTAACCGGCATCGGAGTGATCAGCGCAGCAGGCACAGGTTCTGATGCGCTATGGCAGGCGGCGTTAGAGGGCAGGTCATTATTGAAGAATGGTGTTGGGATGGTTGAAGACACTCAATTATGCCATCCCTATCGCTACTTTAACAAACTGAGCCGAGCTACTCAGTTGGCATTGATCGCCGCAACAGAAGCCTACGATTCTGCCGGACTTCATTTGGATGCACATCAAACCAACAAGCATCGCATAGGTTTGGTCGCAGGAACTTCACGCGCTGCGAATGATTTGATTTGCCAAGTGACAGCGCGAACATTGAAGTCGGTTTCCGCATTTCCAAATTCGGGTTCACTAATCCGCCCTTCTGAAGCATTGCATACTGCGGTGGCTTCATTGAGTGGCGCTCTTTGTCAGTTTTTGGAAATCCAAGGTCCGGCGCTCACAGTATCTGCCACTTGCGCTTCTTCGACGGCCGCCATAGCGCAGGCGGCTGATCAATTACTTCTGGGCCACGCCGACATCATGATTGCAGGTGGAGCTGAGGCGCCTTTGGGTGAAGGGGTCAGGGAGATGTTCGAAGCTGCGGGGATTTTGGCAGATCCATCCGAAGTTGAAAATCTGTGTCGCGCTTTTGATCGCCAACGTTCTGGATCCGCCCTTGGAGAAGGCGCCGCTTTTTTAGTTCTGGAAAGAGAGTCGGATGCTTTGCGCCGTGGAGTTCGGATGTTGGCTCGCCTTGGGGGTTGGATGACTGGGATGGAGCCGGCAGGACGCGCTGCGGTGGATGAGTCGGGTAAGGCTATTGAGCGATTGATCGCTGGACTGCTGAATCGATGTGGATTATGCGCTCGTGATATTGATCTCATCCACTCACACGGCACTGGAACCCGGTTGAATGATTTGGCTGAATCCCGCGCATTTCGAAATCTGTGGTTGAATGCGAAGAGTTTGAAAGAATCTGAGCTCACAGAAAGCCAGCAAGTTTTTCCATGGATCCAGGCCACCAAGGCTCTAACTGGACATACCCTGGGAGCTTCCGGGGCTGTGGAGTCGTGCCTGACTATTCAAATGCTGCAACATCAAACGATTCCTCCCGCAATCCATTTCACCGAGATGGACCCAGAATGCGGAATTGATTTGAATCGCCAGGTTTTGAGTGGATTAAAGTTGAACAGAGCATTGAAGATTTCACTAGGATTTTGGGGACATCAAGCAGCGATTGTTTTGGAAAGGATGAATGATGAATGATGAATGATGAATGATGAATGATGAATGATGAATGATGAATGATGAATGATGAATGATGAATGATGAATGATGAATGATGAAGGTTCCGAAATGAACAACCATTTTCTGGTCTTCTAGCCCTCTGGGCGACCCCTGCGTAGCGAAGGGCGCTAACCCTGGAATCCGGGCGACCCAAACATATTGAATGGATACAAAAACCGGGAGGATCCCATTTTGGCATCCTCCCGGTTTTGTTTGATTTCTGCGCCGAGTCGTCTCTATTTCGCGATGCAGTAGAGGTGTTTGGAGGTTCTGACAAATAGTGAATTATTGGCTACAACAATCGTGGACATGCAGGGGCCTTCATCCATTTCAAATTGTTCGAGGATCTTGAACTCGTCTGCTTTGGCGTCAACGACAGTGACGGTGCCTTCCATGCTGATGATGTAGATTTTACCGTCGGCTCCGGTTGGAGAAGCTCTGTGAATTTCTCTGACACCCAAACTTCCGGCCCAATGTTTTTCTCCTGTGGCTGGATCCAGGCAGGAGAGTGTTTGGCGGTCCCCGTCCAATACGAAGAGTTTACCTTTATAGACCAACGGTGTTGCGACGTCGGTCGGATTGTCATCAAATTCCCAGTCGATGTGAGAATCAGTAATGTTTCCTTTACCCCCTGCTTTGATCGCAAACAGCGGATCTCTCTTAGGCGCGGCTGCGTAGATGTGAGAATCACTGGCCACAGGAGATGGAACAATTCTCCACCACTTATCTTTTCGAGGATTCAATCCTCCGCAGCGCCAGAGTTCTTCTCCGTTATCTGGATTGTGCCCGGTGATGTAATCTCCACCCAAAATCAGGATTTCTTTTCTGCCTGCTCCCTCAAAAGGGATCGGGGTGGAGTATGCTTCCTGAGATTCCACAATCGCGTCGGTCGGACGATCGTGTTTCCAAAGAGTTTCGCCGGTGGATGGCTCAACACAAAGGAGATAAGAATCGCGCTTCTCCTTGCCGTCGTTGGAGTGAGGGTATGAAGAAGGATTGCGTTGAAGTACCTGGACATACAATTTGCCGTTATACAGCAACGGGCTGGACCCATAGAGCCACATGATCGAAAACTTTCCGTATTCCTGTCCCAGGTTTCTGCGCCATTCAATGTCGCCTTCAAAATTGACGGCGATCAAATCTCCTGTGCCAAGCAAGGTATAAACCAGCTTGCCGTCGGTGACTGGAGATGGGGAAGTCATGTTGTTGTTACGTACTTCACGGTCACCAACCGCCAGACGCTTGCTCCAGTTTTGCTTCCCGGTTTTTGCGTCAAGAGAAACTAATAGCAGCGATTTCCGCGCATCCGGGCTGACAAGAAATACGGTATCTTCCCAAACAATCGGAGTGGAACTGCTCCATCCCGGTAGTTCAGTCTTCCATTTTACGTTTTTCCCGTCCTCCCAGGATGCGGGGAGTTTCGATGCTTCGGCCGATCCATTAAAATGAGGACCACGCCATTGAGCCCAGTTGCCGGCGCTTGTGGAGCAGGCAAATGCAATAGCCAGAGTTGCGCCAATGATCAGCCCTTTTTGTAAGGCTTTACCGTGAGTTTTGAAGGAGTTCACTGTCATAAAAGTTGAGGCTTGGTTTCCTTAATTACGGGTTTTAATTTGGGTGAACCGTAGATTATATGCCCTTTTTTCAAGTTTGGACACTTTCCATGCCCAGAGAAAATCAGGGTTTTGTAATTATATCGGACGTAATTTATACTACTTATGATTCAAATTGAATCTGGACTCAAGGAACATTGATTGGATTTGGTCATTCTGAAACGCAGTTTGATCTGGATTTTTCTTTGTAGCCTTTCGTTCATCCCGAAATTTTTAGCAACCTGATCATGAATGAATTTCCTGAGAATATGGATGAATCCATCGAAGATGAAATGGATTCCTCAAGAGTGACTTTTCAAGCACGTAAAGCAGCGGCGGAGGATCTCGATTTTTTGCGTGGGCTCTGGCGCGCTCAGGGGATTGATCCCGCAGATTTTGAAGAAAGATGGCCTGAGTTTCATGTGATCATTGATTTGACCGGCATTCCAGTCGGCGCAGTCGGGTTGTTATCCGACGGGAAAGAAGGCTGGTTATTTTTCGAAGGGTATCAGGAGGATCCAGCCCCGAAGATGGCGCAGGAACTGGCTTTGAATCGTGTCGTCAACCTCGCAAAAAGTCAGGGACTGCTCCGTGTATGGTCCCATTTGGATTCGGCAAATCTGGAATCACGCGACTTTAATACCGCGCAACCGGCGCAACGGGCATTTCTTCCTGTGGTCTGGGATCAGGCCCTGGCCCCGGAACCGGATCAGCGGGTTGAATGGAAGGTGATTCAGATTCGTGATGAAGAGGCCATGCGTCAAATGGAAAAGGAACTGGCTCTATTCGACGCAATGAATCAAGGAAAACAATTGGCTGAAAAAAAGCCTATGGCAGGAAAGCTGATCAGCGCCCTGGCCATTTTGATATTTTTGCTTATTTTCGGTCTGGCCATGTTCTTCCTTTTCAAATACGCCAATCAAACCGCCCCCAGACCTTGAACTGGTTCGAATGGAAGTGAAACTATCGTCGCGTCCAGATCGGAATCGGCAGAGCCCAGTTTGAGCTTGGATCCAGGTTGGTTGCATTCCTTGCGAGCGTATCCTAATGCGATCCATCTGCCGTACTTCGGAGATTTCAAAACACTGGTGAGATAGCCCACTTTGCGAGCTCCATTAAATAGTTCAACACCCGGTTCGGGAGCTTCGGTTATTTCTTCGGGTAACCAAAATCCCCGCAGACTCTTGGCGACCTGGCCGTAGGTCCGGATCCGTGCGATGACTTCTTGTCCGATGTAACAGCCTTTGTTGTAACTGATTCCCGATTTCTCCAAACCGGTTTCAGGCGCCAGGTTGGATTCATTCATGTCAACGCCATACCGAGGCCAGCCAGCTTCGATGCGACGCTGTTCCTGAGCGATTTGCCCGATCCATGTAGGGTTGAATTGAGTAGCTGGTTGAGTCCAATGTTCAGCAAGTTTCAAAAGCTCATCCCAGGGAGCCAGCAGGTCATAGGCTTCGAATCCCCATCGACTGCGACGGATCAACACCAGCTCAGATTCCAACTCGGTGGGGATGGACAGGACGCCCAGTTCAGTGTCTGGAACAGATTGGATTTCCGGGTGGCTTAGCAAAGCGGCTTTGGCTTGGGATCCGATCAAACTCATAGAGCCATAGTCGTCAGAGACATCCACGATCTCGACGTCATCTGCAATGATGTATTTCTCCAATCGCTGAACAACTTTCTCCGTCAGGCCAGGTTCGAAGTCGATCAGGATTTCGTCTTTTAAAATATAAATGTTTAGATCGGCTTCGAGTTTCCCTTTCGAATTCACCAGACCGGCGGTGACGCCATATCCAGTGGGGAGAGATTCCAATTGGTTTGTTACCTGTCCATTTAAAAAACGGATCCGATCTTCCCCTAGCAGACAGATTCTTCCCCGGGAGCTTTGACTGATGAGTCCGACCCCGTTATCGAATGCCTGGTATTCTGAATCAATGTCTGTGAATAAGCGAGGGCTGCTTCCGGATTCATCCCAATCCGTGTCGCCCTTGGATTCGATTTGTTCGTTTAGCCAGCTGTTCCAGTTTTCTTTAGATGACATATGCAAACTTCCCTGTGGTTGCAGTTCAATCTGCCTGAAAAATGTATTCCAGCAAGTCGGACATCTCCTGAGGCGACCAATCTTCTTCCAGGTTCTCAGGCATCAGCGACTGTGGCAGCGCTTTCAGTGATTTAATCTCATCTCGGTCAAAGTCCTGAATGATTGCATACGGGAATTTGAGGGTGATTTTATTGCCTGTTTCCTGATGAATGACCCCTTGAGCTGTTTGTCCATTTTTCAAATTGATTTGATAGAGTGTGTAGCGGGAGTCGATCTCCTGAGATGGGTTCAGAATGGCATTTAAAAATGCTGATTTGCCCATCGCTAAGGCTGCTTCCAGGTCTGGCCCTACTGCTTTACCAGCGCCTCTCAACTGGTGACATGAGGCGCATCGTTCTTCATACAATTTTTTTCCTGAGGCGAGAGACCCTGTCTTGTTTAATGCCTCAGCCCAAAACTTCATCTCTTCGGATGCGGATGCTTCTGTGGTTGTCTCAGGTTTGTATTGTTGAATCCATTGCTCAACCCAAGGAGCATCCCTGTTCTCCAGCGCTGAACGAAAATCGCGTGGCAGTTCGGTCCAGGAAAATTCTCGCTCTGCCCAGCCATCCAGCGCAGAACGCAAACGGTCGGTGTTGGACAACCAATAATTCACGGCACGCTGTCTCAACTGCGGCGTCAATTCTTCCCAACTTTTCAGGTAGATCCCGCCCAACTGATCGGCGCCAGTGTCGATGATGTCCGCCACCAATGCCCGCACCTTCTCCGGTTGCACAGCAAGTAGGCCTTTTTGAAGCCATTCTGCCTGAGGGTTCACTGGAAATTGTCGCAGGTATTGAATGGCTCGGATCCGATCTTCAGCGCCAGTTTGTCGGTCCAGCGCCATGGACTGCGCCGCTTGAAAATTGGATTCAATCGACTTTTCGATGGCCTGCTGGATACCGGGGTTGTTTTTCAATGAAGGGTTTTTCCGCAAGGCAGCCAGTTTTTCTGAAGCCAGCCAATCTATCGGACCTCGTTCATTCTTTTTTTCTGTCGCCGTGAGACATATTTGAACCAACTCCAAGGGATCTTGCCTTTCCGCCACGGACGCCCAGTCCCGCCACCAGTTCAATGTTGT
>JAUIHU010000129.1 GCA_030432175.1 Verrucomicrobiia bacterium
CAACGCCTATTTTTTTGGTAACTCAAGGAAGACTTTATGAAAACTTTAACTACGCTACTTATAGCTGCAATTGTCAGTTGCACCGCATTAATTGCACACAGCAAAGACAACGAAACACCAACCTCGCTAGAGCAAGCTCAGCTGCAAACACAACAAAGCAGTGTTAACGTTAACACTGCGGATGTTGATACACTAAGCACGCTTAAAGGTGTAGGTAAAAAGAAAGCCTTAGCGATCATTGAGTATCGTGATACTTATGGTGGTTTTTTGTCAAAAGACGACTTGCTTAACGTGCAAGGTATTGGCAAAAAGATTTTAACCGATAATGCCGCTCGAATAGTTTTATAGTCAATCACGAAAAAAATAAAAGTCATTTTAACAATGTAGGTGCATTGCTATAATGGCTTTTTTTATTTGCGCCAAGAAATAATGAGTTATTTACCCTTAGAAGAATTTAAGCACGCTTGGATATTTCGCCATCAAATTCTTCATTTTCTGAATCATACTTTGGTGGGGACAAGGACGATTACGATGTCATCAAGGTGGAGGCTGGTCCATACACGATTAATGCCACCGATGGGAACATGGACGCGTGGAGGCGTTTATACGATCTGGCCATTCAAGGCCTGACTTCAAATGCAGCTTACTTTCAGGTTCAAGGTAAGAATCCGGATGGAACGCCTAATCCCGATTATGAAAACCTGGTCGAAGTGGAAAATCTGATTGATTACATGCTGATCATTTTTTACGGCGGAAACCTGGACGCTCCGATTTCGAATTTTCTTGGAAACACCCGACCAAATAATTTTTACACTATACGCAATCGAGTGGGTGAAGATGGGTTCCGTTTTTTCGTTCATGATGCCGAACACACATTGTTGAATGTCGGCGAGAATCGGACGGGTCCTTACCCGGCTGGAAACCAGTTTCAACACTTCAATCCGCAGTATCTGTTTCAGCAAATGAGCGCCAATCTGGAGTTTCGCATGTTACTCGCGGATCGCATTCACATGTACATGTTCAATGACGGGTTGATGACACCCAAGAATTTGCTGGATCGTTTCCAGGCCCGCGCTGCTGAAATTGAATCGGCTGTCGTGGCGGAATCTGCGCGTTGGGGGGATGCAAAAACATCTTCACCGCTCACTCGCAATGAAGACTGGAGACAAGCAATAAATTTTGTCACCGCCAGTTTTATTCCAAGGCGGACCGCTATTTTGATGAATCAATTGGAACAGAAAGGCTGGTACCCTTCCGTGGACGCGCCAAGCTTCAACCAGCATGGTGGCTCTGTAGATGAAGGTTTCTCACTTGCAATGACAGCGCCAAGCGGGACGATTTATTACACCACTGACGGGAGTGATCCGAGGGCCTTAGGGGGCGCAGTTTCTGGCTCTGCTCGTATTTATTCTTCTCCACTGGAATTGAATGAAAGCCAGACTGTGAGATCCAGAGTGCGCGCAGGAACAACCTGGAGCGCTCTGAACGCTGCGGATTTCGTTCTGCGCCAGGACTTTGGAATGGAGAGTCTGATTTTGTCAGAAATCATGTACCATCCATTGTCAGATGGAGATTTGGATGGGGATCAGTATGAGTTTCTGGAATTGAAAAATGTTTCTCAAAATACATTGGATCTCAGCGGCATGCATTGGGTGGACGGGATCGAATACACTTTTCCGAACGGATCCAGGCTTGAGCCGGGAGAGTTTTGGGTTTTAGTGCGGGACGCTGAATCTTTCCGGTCGAGATACCCTAATGTCACTGCCAATGGAGTCTACACCGGAGCCTTAAATAATGCAGGAGAAATTCTTCAATTGAATCATGCCACAGGTGAAACGTTGATGGTTTTCGAATATTCTGACGACACTCCCTGGCCAACCGGAGCGGATGGTCTTGGGTTTTCATTGGTTCCTGTTAATCCAGATGTTAATGGAGATCCAGGCGCTTCAGATTCATGGCGAACTAGTTCCAATTTGGGAGGATCTCCGGGATCTGATGATCAGGGCACGGTAGATTTGGATCCGGTTTACATTAATGAAATCCTGGCCCATACCGATTTGCCCGATGTGGATGCAGTCGAATTGTGGAATCCGAACGATGAGCCGGTGAACATTTCCGGCTGGTATCTGACGGATGATCCTGGGCAGGCGAAAAAATTCAGAATTCCAGAAGGAACATCCATCCCTGCCAATGGTTACCTGGTCTTTACGGAAAGTGATTTCAACTCGGACGTAAACGCTGTGGATCCTTTCTCGCTCAGTTCGTTGGGGGATGAAATCTACATTTATTCGGCGACTTTGGAAGGCGCATTGACTGGCTTCCGACATGGTTTCAATTTTGGAGCGACTGCCACAGGAGTAAGTTCAGGACGTTATTTAAACAGTCTCGGCCAGGAACACCTGACGCCGCAAATGATACCAACATTGGGCTCGGAAAACTCAGGACCTCGTGTTGGTCCTGTGGTGATTAACGAGATTCAATATTCGCCAAGGCCTGGGGATGAGGAATTTGTGGAATTGAAAAACATCACTGCTGTTCCAGTTCCATTATTTGATCCAGAAAATCCTGAAAATGTCTGGGATTTGAAAGGTATTGGATATGAATTACCCGGAAATCTGACTTTGCCGCCCGGAGGCTTGGCAGTCTTGGTTGGCTCTGATCCAACACTGTTCCGCGCTAAATATCAGATTCCTCAATCCGTGCCAGTGCTGGGGCCATTCTCCGGATCACTGCAGGATGGAGGAGAACGTTTGACGTTGGTGCGTCCTGATAATCCCCAGGAACTCGACGACGGAAGCTTTGTAGTTCCGGAAATTACCGTGGATGAAGTTCGTTACGACAATGCTTTTCCGTGGCCGCTGGCTGCTTTTCAGCAGGGGCCCTCATTGGAAAGGATCCAACCTGACGTGTACGGGGATGATCCCATCAGTTGGCGGGCAGCGTTTGAACAACCCTCTCCGGGAAGGAATAATGACGGGAATCGCGCTCCTATTGCTGAGGCTGGATCCAATCAAGATCTGGTAGCATCAGTTTTTCCGTTTGAAGTAAACCTGGCTGGTGAGGCGCAAGATGATGGGTTACCGGAAGATCCTGGAGTATTGTTGGTTCGGTGGAGTCAGATTTCCGGAAATGGCGTCGTGAGGTTTGAATCCCCAAACTCCGCGACTACTCAAGCATGGTTTCCTTCCACGGGCGAATACATTCTTCGTTTGGAAGCCGATGATGGAGAGTTGTCGATTTTTGATGAGGTTCGGATCTTTATTTCCAGACCTTCCGAAGAGCAGGTGATTTTAAGCGCTGGCTCTGAATGGAAATATCTGGACGATGGGTCTAATCAAGGAACCACTTGGCGAGCCCTCGATTTTGATGACTCGTCGTGGGAATCAGGACCAGCTCAATTGGGATACGGAGATGGTGATGAAGCTACTGTCGTTGGATTTGGGCCCAATTCCGGATCCAAGTTCGTTACCACTTATTTTCGAAGTAAACTGGAAATTGCTGACCCATCTTCGGTCGTTGGTTTGTCCCTAGGGCTCCAGCGCGATGATGGAGCTGTTGTCTACTTGAATGGAACTGAAGTTTTCCGCACCTCAATGCCCGAGGGTGAAATCGCCTTTGATACATTTGCTTCCGTGGTAGCTGGTGGCGCCGACGAATCGAATTTCTGGCAGACAGATGTTGATCCTGGTTTGTTAATTTCGGGCGACAATCAATTGGCGGTTGAAATTCACCAGGCTAACGGAAGTAGTTCTGACATCAGTTTTGATATGGAAATCTCAGGAGAGTTCAATCAATCGAATCAGGCGCCTCAGTTAGAGCTTGGGGAAGCAATTCAATGGGATCTGGGTGATGGCCCACTTGAGATTTTACCAGATTATTCAGATGACGCACTGCCTGCCAATCCAGGAGTGTTGGAGGCTGCCTGGGCTTTAGTTATTGGTCCTCCCGCGATTACTTTCAATCCCGACAACCGTCCCTGGACACAACTGGTTTTTCCAACCGCTGGAACCTATGAGGTCAGGTTGACTTTGAATGATGGAGAGTTTGAGGTCTCTGATACATTAACTATTGAAGTGACGGGTGAAAGTTCTCCTTTTGACGATTGGGTACAGCAAAACTTCACGCCACAAGAAAGACTCAACCCGGCGATATCCGGGCCGGATGCAGATCCGGATATGGATGGGGCAAGTAATCGTGAAGAATTCCTGGCCGGCACGGCTCCTAAAGATGAAACAAGTGTCTTGAAGTTGAACTTCGAACTCGAGTCTGCGACAGGTAGTTCTGGCACATGGATACTGCGGTTTGTAATTCCTGCAAACCGCGATTATGTCCTGGAAAGATCGCCCGGAGTCGATGATCAGGGCAACTGGCATTGGTCCACGATTGAATCATTCCTGAGTGCAGACTCTGAACGCAATTTGGTTCGGCCTTTGGATCCGAATACGCCTGCCGGCCAACACTATTATCGGCTTCGGTGGTCAAGTCCATTGTAATGCCCGGCGCCCAGGTTGACGGAAATCTGGACTCATTTCTCATCAAATAACTCATTTTGAGAGGCCTGTCGGATCGAAATCAGTCCTGCCTCTCTGATGAGTTGTTTTTTTCTGAGGCGATCAAACTGCTGGCTAATTCCAGAGCTTCTGCTGGAGAATGTATTTTGTCCAGAAGCTGTTGATCCCGAATTTGGTCAAGGATATGTCCCATTTTGGGGCCTGGCTGGACTCCTGACTTGAGTAGATCTCTGCCCTGAATTAATGGATCATTCCAATCTGGGCGATTCAGGAACTCATTTCGCACGTTTTTCCAGCGGTCCAGGCTGGATCTGGAATACGTGGGTGTCAAAGATTTCTGAGCTACGCTGATGCCCGGAGACCTAATATCTTTTTTGGGTGTCACGTTTTCTGTTCTGATGAAAACACGCCAGGCTAGATCGAAATGCTTTTCACACATCAATCGTCGAGCAGGCAGCAAATTGGCAGGATCGGTTTTGATAATTTTGTGCTGGAGTTGCATTGCCTCTAAAATTGGATCCATTTCACATCGGGGGAACGTGTAATATCTCAGTAGACATTCCAAATTAGATCTTGATTTCAAGCGTGCTTGGACTCGCGTATCCGAATTTGGCGCAAAATCGAGAGCTGGCCATCCTTCGGTTTCAAACAACCGGCAAAGTAATGTCCACACTTCCAATGATTCGGTCTCAGGCTCAATCTGTGCCATTGTTTGATGGACTGTGGCAGGGATGGGGAGAGACCATTCGGGAAAAAGAAATCCAAATAATCCAGATGATTCCAGTAACTTCAACGCTTCACTGAGCTGCGGAGGGGTAAAGATCCTGATTAACTCAGCGCGAATACGTTCCGGGCTGACTCGTTGAATTTTATCAGCCGCCGCCCGAATGGCCTAAAACATCTCGGGATCAATTGTTAAATTAAATCGATGCGCAAATCGGATCGCTCGCAGCATCCGCAAGTGATCTTCTTCAAATCGGGTTGGCGCATGCCCAATGGCTCTAATTTTGCGCTGTTTTAAATCATCCAAGCCCCCCACCCAATCCAATGGTTCGGCGCGGATTGGATCCAGGAAAATCCCGTTGATCGTGAAATCACGGCGTAGAGCGTCTTCCTTGGCTTCACAAAAACGAATCTGGTCCGGACGGCGCCCGTCCGTGTATCCACCATCTGATCGAAATGTGGCGATTTCCGTCTGGATTCCCGAGTCCATCACCAGAATGACACCGAACTGCTTGCCGACGGGAATCGTATGCGGGAACAGATTTTCCACCTGATCAGGTGTAGCATTGGTTGCAATGTCATAGTCTTTGGGTGTCAAATTTAAAAGTAAGTCCCGGACGCACCCTCCCACCCAGTAGGCTTCATAGCCGTGATCCCTGAGTCGCTGCAGATGCTTAAGTGCACAACGAGCTTCCAGGGAAGATTGAATAAGATGGTGAGTTGAAGGGAGCGAAATGGGCATGTTGTTGGACGCTGCGAATTAAACGATAAAATAACGATTCAAGAATTGGTGCAGAGAGTCGTGTCTTTTCTCAAACCGAATCAATAGTCCGGATAATCTTCACTTTTTTCGATTTTTATAGCAAACGTACAATGCGATTATCTTGGACGTTGAATGCCAGGCGCTCACGCTCATTTTTTCACATTCAATCAGCCAAAAACAGCAGAATTGAAATCATATGCATAAAAATCGAATCCAAAATAATGCGATACTCGCTCAGCCCATTTTAGGGCTATCTCTGCTAATACTATGGGTTTCTCTGACTTGTCTTGGATGTCAGACTTCTTCTCTCGGGAATGTTTCCAGAACGTACACGATCCGAATTCTCGGTGAAACTGAAGTTGAGTTTCGAGGTGGGTGGAAGACTGAAGACTCCGAAGAAACTGTTGAAGGAACTACGCCGGCTGTGTTTGAAGTGCGTTCCCGGACCCTGGAAGCAACATTTGAGCGTGTTGGTTCTGGTGATGCAATATTGTTGCGAATCACGGAGGGGAATCGTATTTGGGGAGAAACCATCGCAAGTCCGCCTAAATCAACCGTAAATGCAAAAATTCATGAAGACGGAGCGACTTGGTTCATTTCTTACTGAATTATGTATGATTTTGGGGACGGAATAATTTGGGTGTCAAATAAATCAAAATAAATCTCAAATAAATCTGAAATCTGAATGTTTGGTGAGGGAGGAAAATTTGGGTGTCAAACTAATCTCCATGAGGGGTGCGATTAAAGGAGGGTGGCGTTAATTTTTCCAAAAACTATCCCAACGGCCATTAGAGCGCAACACACGGAGCTGTGACATAGCGGAGGCATTTTCTTTTAACCAAGCGCTACCAGCCAGTTTCAATCTTCCTTGAATGACATGCTTGTGGCCAGACTCAACGATTCCTGACCCTATGGGTAAATTCTTATCCAGAGCTTCTTTGTAATTGAGTTGAGAACTCCGGTTATTGAGGTAACGGAATGCGCGACGCACCGGAGCTTCTTCATCTGGTATGTCTTGTGGTTCGAGTTTTTGTTCCAGTTCTTTGATCACCTTTTTATTATTTGCGGTTTTGAGGCGCTTTTGTTGCGTCCTTCTCCAACTGGCTGGTTTTTCAGGACGACAAGAATGCGACGCGTTCGCCAGATACTCACTCACATGAAAGAAATCACAAAGAAAAGAGCCGGAGTCCCCGAAGGCTTCCTCGCTTTGTTTAACAATCCAATTCGCTCCATCTCCCACGCAGTGAACTGGGCTATTGAGACACCTTCCAGCTTGCTTAGCCACGTGTCCCCATCGAGTTCCTAATTCGCTTACGGAATCAAAGCTGGCCGCATAAAAGGTCTCAGCGCTTCCTTGTTTCTGGGCGACAGCTAAACGGATTTCTTCCCACTGCCTGGGTTTCTTTGCTTTACGGAGTCCAGGATGAACGATGCATACCATGGACCCATCTGCTTCTGCTACAATGGTTTCTGACCCAGGAGGCAAAGCTCGATAGTCTTTAGCGTACTCCATTTTATGCTGTGCCTCAATCGCTTGAGCGCACTCTAAAGTTGCCAGGCGCACAGCGCTAACATTGATTTCAAAACCGTAATGTTCCCTGATTTTTCCAGCTGCTTTTGCAAAGGATTCATCAGCGCCAAAATCTGCCATGGCTCGACTGAGCTTCTTGGAAACACTGTGATAGCTCACCCCAATTCTTTTTGAAAACGGACGATGATAACTCACTTCCTGGGTGCGCCATATCCTTTCATTGACTTCAACTAAACCAAACACACTATACCAACTCAGGATTTTTTTTTACCGTAGCGTACTTTTTCATTTTGCCGTTTAAATTCTTCAGCAGTTTTTTCTTCTACCTTTTCCGCCCAGCTTTCCATGGATGTTTTTCCAAGCTTGCGCACAGCTTCCAATAATAGTTCCTCCACCTCATCAGCTGTTTGCTTGGGGTCGTCTGTGGACTCGGTTATTTTGATAATGGTTTCAAACCTCTCCATCAGCTCAGGATTCTCCTTGAGCTTCTCCATTAACCATTTTTCTTTGCTTTGAGATGGACGCTGTTTTTCTTTTGCCATCCCCTCAATAATCATATTTTTCAGCAATTAGCGCTAAAATAATTCATTTTTTTCACTTTTACGCCACCCTCCTTTAATCACACCCCTCCATGAGTGGAAGGCAAGAATCTGCTTTAGCTTTGCTCGTTGATCTGCTAGTCAGAGACAAACTTAACTAAGTTTTTTCGTGTCGGGATCTCCTGTTTCGGGACGAAAAGATGACTACTGGAATTCTGAAAGTTTTCGCTATGGAAGAATTGGTTCAGCTGGAACGGAAAATTCAGTCCCTATATGACGACGACCTGGCTCCATTAGCCAGTCGATTTGAATTTGAACTCCCTACCAGCGCCAAGGAGGCGACCGGGGCGCCCAATGTGCTTTTTCTGGGAAATCATTCCTCAGGGAAATCATCATTTATCAATTACCTGATTCAATCTGAAGTCCAGAAAACCGGACTAGCTCCGATTGATGATGGGTTTACCATCATTACATACGGAGAGCGACAGGATGAATTTGACGGGCAAACTGTGGTCACACACCCGGATATGCCCTACAATAAACTTCAGCAGTTCGGGCCTGAATTCCTCTCCAGATTAAGGCTTAAAACGCATCCAAATTCACTTCTGAAAAACATCACTCTGATTGATAGTCCAGGGATGATAGACGCCGCTGACGGCTCTGGCGGGCGCAGAAGTCGAGGGTATGATTTTACAGCGAGCGTCCGTTGGTTTGCTGAGAACGCGGACTTGATCCTTTTCTTTTTTGATCCTGACAAGCCTGGAACTACGGGTGAGACGCTCTCTGTATTCACGAAAGCTCTCGGTCATTTGGAATACAAGTTGTTGATTATCATGAACAAAGTGGATTTGTTCAGTAATCTGCGGGATTTTGCCCGGACTTATGGGACGTTGTGCTGGAATTTGTCCAGAACCTTGCAATCCAAGGACATGCCGCATATTTACAACACCTACCTGCCAAATTTGGCAATCGAGCGCGCGCATGGGAGCGTCATTTCGATGCAGGACTTTGACACCTCGCGAGGTGAAGTGGTTTCAGAAATTCAGCGAAGTCCTACTCGTCGCACAGATAATTTGGTGAGTGATTTGCATAAAAGCGCCAGGAGATTGTGGATGCATACCCGGGTCTGTCAGTCGATTTCCAGGAATTACTTTGCAATGAGAGCTAAGTTATGGGGATTGACTACCATTTTGTTGTTTGGAACAGCGGCTTTGATTTATTTGATCAAAGACACCCAGACTGTGAATGCGGGAGATATTCTGAATACTCTCATTGGTGGACTGATTTTGACAGTGATCAGCGGAAGTTTCGCCTATTGGTCAGGGATCCGATTCAAAAAGCATTTCGAATCACGAAGTGGAATGAATCTTTTCTTTGAGAAAGCATTTCGTAAGGAGCTGACAATGAGTGATCGTCCGGATTTGCGGGCATTATGGGATGGAGTCTGGGAGCAGACAGCCAGCGTGATGAAGGTGGTGGGACCGGAAAAGGTTTCCAAGTCGAGACAGACACGGCGACTATTGAATCGACTGGAATCGATGATGAAAGAAGAGATACCTCAATTGAGGCGGAGTGTGGCGGAGTATCACAAGAATTTGCAAAAAAGGGAGGATCCCGAGGATTCGAACGTTGAGCAATAGGCTTA
>JAUIHU010000130.1 GCA_030432175.1 Verrucomicrobiia bacterium
TTCTCGATCCCCTTCTCCAGAGATAGTCGAGTGATATCAAGCAGTTTCTGGTCTTCCTGACTGATGGCTCCGACCGGAGTCGTGATGGCGTTATCACCAATAAAACCACCATAACTGACTCCAATATCGATACTGACTATGTCACCCATGACCAGGGTTCGTTGAGCCGACCCCATGCCATGCACCACTTCATCATTCACCGAGATGCATGCGTATCTGGGATATTTCAGACGACCGACTTGATATCCATAGAAAGCGCTCACCGCGCCATAATAAGCGATTCTTTCAGCGGCGAATTCGTCAATCTCGAGTGTTGTTTTTCCCGGTTCAACAAATTCACAAACTTCAAGAAGGACTTGATTAGCAATAGCCCCAGCTTTTCTCATGGCTGAGATTTCTTCTGGCCCTTTGATAATAATCACTGAGGTATTGCCCTGATTGGTTGGTAATTAGCCGTTTCTTCCCTTCAGACGCCCCTTCTTCATGAAACCGTCATAATGACGCATCAAAAGATGTGATTCCATCTGTTTCATGGTGTCTAAAACAACCCCAACCATGATCAGCACACTTGTGCCACCAAAGAAAGAAGCCACCTCAAATGGTATTTCCATGCTCTGGTTCATGATCAGCGGAATCACTGCAATGACTGTCAGAAATATTGCGCCCGCAAAGGTGATCCGGCTCATGGTATCATGAAGGAAATTCGTAGTCGCCTGACCTGGCCTAACACCCGGTATGTAACCCCCATTTCTCTTCAAATCATCAGATATCTGGATCTCATTGAACATTGCCGCTACCCAAAAATAGGAGAAAAACAAGATCATCGCCGAATAAACAATGATATAAAACACCGTTCCTGGTTGGAGGTTAATGGCCAACTTTTCAAAAAACGGAATACCAAGGGATGAGCCCAACATTCTGAAAATAGTTTCAGGAAACATCAGAATGGCTTGCGCAAAGATGATCGGCATCACACCCGCTGTATTGACTCGCAATGGCATGAATGATGACCCGCCCTGATAAACTTTACGCCCGACTGTCCGCTGCGCATATTGCACAGGTATCTTCCGCTGAGCTTGAGTCACAGCAATCACACCAGCAACAACTGCCACCAACATGAATACCAGCATCGCGCCATGGAATGGATTAAAACGCGCCTCGACCCCTTCAGATCCCCAGAACATTTGTACGAGCTCCTGCGCGGCATATGGCAGGCGAGCAAGGATACCAATGGTAATTATTAATGAAATCCCATTTCCGATACCCCGGTCAGTAATCTGCTCTCCCAACCACATCAGAAGCAGTGTGCCGGTTGTCAGCATCAAAGTGGTCTGGATGCGATACCACCAGACGCTGTCGATGAGCACCAGCTGACCATCATAGTTGAACAAGCTTTGGGGATTCTCAAATCCAAGAGCCATGACAAATCCTTGCCCAAGACAAAGCACAACCGTCAGGTATCTTCCATATTGAACAATTTTGGTTCTCCCACCCTCTTCTCTGGCAAGTTTACTGAGACTTGGAATAACTGTCTGCAACAATTGAATGATGATTGTGGCTGTGATGTATGGCATGATACCAAGTCCCCCGATAGCGCATCTGGTCAACGCGCCGCCAGTGAACAAGGAATACATTCCAAGCAAGCCACCTCCTTCATCTTTTGGCAGTGAGTTCAGGAACTCCTGCAGCGCAGCCCCATCCAAACCTGGAATAGGAATCATTGCCACAAGTCGACAAATAGCCAGTACCAGTAATGTGAACAGAATTCTCGATTTTAATTCGGGAATCTTAAAGCAGTTGACGAATGTACTTAGAATCTTCTTGATCATGGCGCCCGTATAACTAATCGGCGATTATCGGAAGGATCAGCTTAGACCTGTTCGCAGGCGCCGCCCTTTTCCTCGATCTTTTGTTTTGCGCTTTGGCTGAAAGCGTTTGCTTTAACAGTCAGTTTACGTGTCAGTTCACCTGTACCAAGAATTTTGACACCGTCATGAGTTCCGTTTGCCAAACCGGCTTTGAGGATTGCTTCGAGGTCCACTACCGCTCCGTCTTCAAACTGATTCAATGCTGAAACATTGACGGGCGCGTAAACTGTTCCAAATTCTTTGTTATTAAATCCTCGCTTAGGCAAGCGCCGAATCAATGGCATTTGACCACCCTCAAACCCAATCCGAATTGTACCTCCAGAACGAGCTTTCTGCCCCTTGTGACCACGTCCACTGGTTTTTCCCATGCCACTGCCTTCGCCACGTCCTATACGCTTGCGGCGATGCTTGGCGCCCTCATTGGGCTTGATATCATGTAATCTCATAAATCTTTTTTTCCTGGCCAGTCAATGAACTGATGGCGACTGAAAGCTATGCAGAAACCACTTCAGCAGAACTGACGGATTCACTATCTTTATTTTCACTCCTGGATTTTTTCCCCGGTGTCGGCAAACCTCTGGCGCTGTAAATCTCATCCAGTTGCCGCAATCCCTGCAATGCTGAAACAGTTGCTTTTGCGACGTTCCCAACGTTTTTGGATCCAAGGGATTTGCTCAAAACATTTTTTACACCAGCAAGCTCCAGAACTGCTCTGACTGTTTTACCAGCAATCAACCCAGTCCCCTCAGATGCAGGCCGCAGCAAGACTTGAGCCCCATCGTAAGTTGCCAAAGCTTCGTGCGGGATCGTGATATCGCCCACTGAAACATCGACCAATTGACGCCGTGCTTTCTCGTTGGCCTTGCGAATGGCGCTAGCTACTTCGTTGGCTTTACCCATGCCAAGTCCGACCTTACCAGCTTTGTCACCCACGACCACGAAGGCGCTGAAACTGAAGCGACGTCCACCTTTAACAACCTTCGCGGAACGGTTAATGAAAATAACCTTCTCACTAATATTGTCTTTAGGTTGATTATCGGCTTGGTCACGGCCTCGACCGCCCTGACGGCGACCACGTTGCCCACCCTGACGATTGTTCCTGGCGTCACCGCCTCGGTTATTGTTCTGTCTTTTAAAATTTTCAGCCACAGTAAAATCTCAATCTGAGGGTTGTGATTTAAAATACGAGACCAGATTCACGAGCAGCGTCGGCCAGAGCCTTCACCTTCCCGTGATATCGGGCTCCTGAGCGATCAAAAACTACCTGGGTAATTCCTGCGCTTTTTGCTTTTTCAGCCGCATATTTTCCAATGATCTGCGCGCTGTCCACATTTGCTTTCAAAGCATCCCGGTTCGGCGCTTCCTTATGCATTGTGGATGCAGAGGCCATCGTCACTCCAGCAGCATCGTCAATGAACTGAACATAAATGTTCTTTTCGGTAAACCTCACACTCATTCTGGGTTTATCCGCAGTGCCTTTCACCAGCTTGCGAATCCGCCATCGACGCTTCTGCGCCAACTGATGTTTTTTTTCTACTCTCATTCCCTAAAATAAATTTGTTGTTAAGCCAGTGGATTTGAATATATATCGGCCATAAAACCAAAAGCTTTTCAGCCGAAATCCAATCATTACTGAACAGTTTTTCCTTCTTTACGACGGATGACTTCATCGTCGTATCTGACACCCTTGCCTTTATAAGGCTCTGGTGGATAATAACTGCGGATCTCAGCAGCTACCTGTCCCACGACTTGTTTGTCCGGACCTTCAACGGTGATTTTAGTATTTTCTTCAACCGTGACTTTGATCTGGTTTGGAATCGGATAATGAATCTGGTGAGAATAGCCGAGGTTCAAAGTAATTTTATCACCTTGAACAGCGGCCTTGAAACCCACTCCATTGATCACAAGTTTTTTCACAAACCCTTGACTGACCCCTTGAACCAGATTGTTTAAAATGGCTCGACTCAATCCGTGCTTGGCTTTGGCTTCCGCGTATTCGCCATCACGTGTTACTACAAGCTGCTCACCGTCAAGTGAGGCTTCAATCATTTTAGGCAATGTAAAATTCAGTTTTCCCTTAGCGCCTTCGACATTAATTTGCTTGCCTTGGATGTCGACTTTGACGCCGGAGGGAACCGTAATCGGTAATCTTCCAATTCTGGACATAATTTAGTTCCTTTCAGGTTTCCCAGCCTTTACCAGATGAAACAAACCAACTCCCCTCCTACGTTGCGTCGACGAGCTTCTTTGCCTGTCAGCAAACCTTGAGGAGTGGAAACAATAGCGATCCCCATTCCACGCAATACTGGTGGAATATCCTGGGCTCCGACATACTGGCGCAATCCAGGCTTACTGATCCGTTTAAGACCGCGAATCACACCCTGACGACCATGATATCTCAATGTCAGCTTGAGTGTCTTTTTGTAGCCTTCTCCACTGGTCTCACAATTGTCGATATACCCTTCGTTTTTAAGGATGTTACCGATGGCTTCCTTCATTCTGGAGTGCCTCATTTCCACAGTCTCGTGTGAGGCGCTGGACGCGTTACGAATTCGCGTCAACATATCTGCGATAGGATCCGTCATATGATTTTTTTTAATTTGATGGATTACCAACTCGCTTTAGTGACTCCAGGAATCAGCCCGTGCAATGCCGCTTCTCTGAAAACCAGTCGAGAACATTTAAACTTCCTCAAATACGCATGGCGTCGCCCCGTAAGCTCACATCGATTGACGTATCTTACCGGACTCGCGTCCCTGGGTAGTTTTGTCAAACCTTCGTAATCGTGGTTTGCTTTCAGCTGTTGCCGCTTTTCGCGGTATCTTTCAATCGTGCGCAATTTTCTTTTGTTGCGCTCAATCCATGATTTTTTGGCCATAATGTGGTCCGGAAAATTTCTGGTTAACTGTTATCGGTCGTTTGTTTTTTGTCGGAAAACGGCATTCCCATCAAGGAAAGCAAGTCATACGCTTCCTTGTTGTTTTTAGCGGTGGTGACGATGGTGATGTCCATCCCTTGCTGCCGTTTCACCTTGTCCAACTCAATCTCAGGAAAAATAGTCTGGTCAGATACCCCAAGTGAATAGTTTCCTCGTCCGTCAAATGACTTGGGGGAGATTCCACGAAAGTCACGAATACGCGGCAACGATGCCGATACGAGGCGATCGAAAAATTCGAACATGCCATCCCTCCTCAGCGTCACTCGGCACCCAATAGCCTGCCCTTTACGCAGCTTAAAGTTGGAAATGCTTTTACGTGAGCGGTTGATAACCGGCTTTCGTCCGGTAATCAAACTCAAATCATGCATGGCGTTCTCAAGAGCGCTTTTATCCAAAACAGCGCTGACACCCATATTCACGACGATTTTTTCAATTCTCGGCACTTCGTGGATGTTTTTATATTTCCACTTTTCTTTGAGCGCCGGGACTACTTCCTGTTGATATTTTGTATATAAACGAGCGTTCATTTATTTGTAAGACTCTTTTCATGGAAGACGAGTCGCGTCGCTCGCTCCCCTTGAAAAGAGTTAAGGTTTTCCGGAATCTAACCAAAAGAATCAAATCATTTCTTCCGCGAAGACTTTTTTCTTTGGTATCAGCTGGGACTGAGTTCGGGGTTTGACTCCCGCTTTAGCCCTCCCGCTTTGCCATGCGTGCGTCGTATTTCTCCGCCAGCATGACATTGGATATGTGGATTGGTCCTTCCCTTTCGACGATAGCGCCTTCAGGATTTTCCTGGTTCTTGCGCACATGCTTTTTGATGATGCGCAAGCCTTCAACCAATACACGATTTTGTTTTCTTTGTACCTGGAGAATTTTACCCCGTTTGCCTTTTTCGTTTCCGGCAATAACGACGACCTCGTCTCCTGTTTTGACGTGATATTTCTGCATGATCAAAGCACTTCTGGCGCTAATGAAACGATCTTCATAAACCGCTTTTCGCGCAATTCGCGAGCAACCGGTCCAAAGATACGTGTGCCACGTGGATTATTATCTTTGTCAATGATCACCACTGCGTTTGAATCAAATCGCAAGTAGGATCCATCTGGACGACGTATTTCCTTTTTGGTTCTCACCACAACGGCATTAACGACATCCCCTTTTTTCACCGTTCCATCTGGAGCAGCTTCTTTGATGTGGGCCTTGATAACATCCCCAACCCGCGCATAACGCTGGTTGCCACCCAACACACGAATGGCGGCGGCTTTCTTGGCGCCGGTGTTGTCCGCCACATTTAATGTTGATCTTAATTGGAGCATAGGTTGAAACCTTTTTAAGTGAAGTTTGCAAATTAAAAATTCAGTTTTTTTTAAAAATCCGACTTTTAATTTGAGTCGATCACCAATTTTTATGAATCCGCAGTGAGCACTTCTTCGTTTCGCTCCAGGATCTCGACCAGTCTCCATCGTTTTGTTTTGGAGATGGGGCGTGTTTCCTGAATCTTCACCCGGTCACCAGGGTTGCACTCATTCTTTTCGTCGTGAACGTAGAATTTCTTATACTCACGTATTACCTTTTTATAAAGGGGATGCGGGTATCTTCTTTCCACACGAACGACAATGGTTTTATCCATTTTGATGGATACGACTTCACCGACTCGCTCTTTGCGGTGGCCGCGTACCGTTGACTCTGTAGACATATGATTAATTAATAAATTTTGTAAACCGTGCAGAGGCAAAGGCGTCAGGCCTTTTGCCCGCGCATCGCAGTGAGTTGTGTTTCAACACGGGCTATGTCGCGCCGGATTTCACGGATGCGACCGGGCTTTTCCAGCTGACTGGATGCCTGCTGCAGTTTCAAATTGAACAATTCCTGGCGCAAATCACGGCTTTTATTGATCAATTCAGTCTGCGTTAAATCCCTAACTTCGGACATTTTCATGATCTGGTTCTGCAAAAAAATGGATCAGTGGTTGTGACGCGCAATCAGTTTAGTTTTGATTGGCATTTTTGTAGCAGCAAGACGTAATGCCTGCTGTGCGATACCAAATGGAACTCCATCCAGCTCAAACATTACTGTTCCTGGCTTGATGACTGCCACCCAACCTTCAACAGGCCCCTTACCTTTACCCATACGGGTTTCAAGCGGCTTTTTGGTATAACTCTTGTGAGGGAAAATACGGATCCATACTTTCCCACGACGTTTCATGGTCCGAGTAATCGCAATACGAGCAGCTTCGATGATTTTATTGCTCAACCAACAATGCTCCATTGCCTGAAGCCCGTATTCTCCAAATGATACATTTTGCCCCCGCTGGGCAACCCCACGATTTACCCCGCGGTGGGATTTCCGAAATTTAACTTTTGCCGGCATTAATGGCATAAGTCGTACCTTTCTTTTAAATTAGTTTATCCATGCCCATCCTGATCCTGGTCAGGATGGGATTGCTATGGTTTTCTGGTTAAATGATAGCTGGAACGGTTATCAATTATCCGCTTCAACTGTTGGCTTTTTTACTTCGGGTATGCTCACCCTTACAGATCCAGCACTTGACGCCGATAATGCCATAGACTGTTTCAGCCTCCGCAAAACCATATGAAATGTTTGCTCTGAGGGTATGCAGAGGAACGCTTCCTTCGTGGTATGCTTCAGCACGAGCAATTTCAGCTCCACCCAAGCGTCCAGCACATCGGATCTTGATTCCGTCAGCCCCAAAATCGCGAGCTGTTTGAACCACTTTTTTCATGGCTCTGCGGAACGATATCCGGCGTTGAATTTGTTGAGCAACGTTTTCTGCAATCAACTGGGCGTCGGTTTCAGGATTTTTTACCTCCTGAATATCAACATAAATCTCTTTTCCAGTTGCCTTGCTCAGTTCCTCTTTGATCTTGTCGATCTGTTCACCTTTACGCCCGATGACGACGCCCGGACGCGCTGTAAAAATAGTGATACGGCATCTTTTAGATGCGCGTTCAATTTGAACACGAGGAACGGATGCTGATTCCAGCCGTTTCTTTAGAATTCGGCGGATGTAGTTATCTTCGGCAAGCAAGTTACCGAATTCGCGTTTGTCAGCGTACCACTTGGAGGCCCACTCTTTGGTGACGGCAACGCGCAGGCCGATTGGATTGGTCTTCTGTCCCATACAGTTCTATTCGTCTGTTAAAATAATTTTGATGTGTGCGCTGCGCTTAAGAATTGGTCCTGCAGAACCGCGAGCTTTCGGAATGAAGCGTTTCATTGTTGGAGCTTTACCAACGATGGCCTCTTTCACTCTCAGATTTTCCGGATTTGCTCCGGCGTTATTCTCTGCGTTGGCAATCGCTGACTTCAATGTTTTCGAAACCAGAAATGCCGATTTTCTTGGAATGACTGACAACAGAGCCTGAGCCTGTAACGCTCCAAGACCCTGTATCTGACGCGTCACCTCCCGTATTTTACGGGGCGACATCCTTGCGCCTTTATAAATTGCTTGAACTTCCATGACTGTTTACTTGTGGTTCAATGAAGCGGTTACTTGGTTACCTTGGCTGTGTGTGATCCGTGCCCCTTGAACTTGCGCGTTGGAGCAAATTCCCCGAGTTTATGCCCAACCATGTTCTCCGTTACGAAAACAGATTGGAATGTTTTGCCAGTGTGCACTTGAAATGTGTGCCCAACAAATTCAGGAGTTATCATGGAACCCCTGGACCACGTTTTAATCGGTTTTTTGGATCCGGATTGATTCAACTTATCAATCTTTTCCAGCAAACGTCCCCCTACAAAGGGGCCTTTTTTAATCGAACGTCCCATACTGCTGCGATATTTTTAAAATTCTAATCGAGGTTAATTTCCGTCCGATCATTTTACAGGCCGACCATCGCGGCGAGTAACGATCCATTTGTTGGACAGCTTATATTTCTTACGGGTTTTGTAGCCTTTCGTAATCACACCCCAAGGTGTCACAGGATGACCACCACCGGATGTTCTTCCTTCACCACCACCCATAGGGTGATCAACAGGGTTTTTGGCGACACCACGCGTCAGAGGTCGAATGCCACGGTGCCGATTTCTGCCAGCCTTGCCGTAAACAATCTTTTCGTGATCAGTATTACCAACCTGCCCAACTGTAGCGCTGCACTTTTCATTAATTTTTCTGATCTCCCCGGAAGGTAGCTTGATTTGTGCATAACCTTCATCCCGTGACATCAGAATCGCTGACGCGCCAGCCGCTCGGACTATTTGCCCACCACGACCAGGAGTCAGTTCGATATTGTGTACCAGCATTCCTGTAGGAATCCCACTCAGTGGCAGAAAATTCCCGACATTAGCCGGAGCGTTAGGGCCACTCAAGACTTTATCTCCAACTTTTAATTCATTTGGAGCAATAATGTACTTTTTGTCTCCATCAGTGTATTCTAACAAAGCCAGGCGAGCTGATCGCATCGGATCATACTCAATTGCTTTAACCTCTGCAGGAACACCTGTTTTCTTTCTCTTGAAATCCACCAAGCGGATTTTTTGTTTGTGTCCCCCACCAATACCTCTCGCGGTGACACGACCGTAGCTATTACGTCCACCGGTCTTTTTCTTGATTTTTACCAGCTTTTTCTCTGGCTTCTTCTTGGTGATCTCCTCAAATGAGGAAACCGTCATATACCTCAAAGAAGGGGTCAGCGGTCTAAAACTTTTTACTGCCATTGGAAATGATCTTATTTAAATGGTTTCGGTTTTGAAGCGCTCAGGCTTCAGTCGATTAAACGAGCGAAATGGAATCTCCCTCTTTCAAGGTAACCATCGCCTTCTTCCAGTCAGATGTTTTACCAACCTGACGTGTTTGTTTCCTACGCCACTTGCCGGTCACATTCATGGTCCGAATGTCGATCACTTTGACATCGAACAACTCTTCAACAGCTGCGCGTA
>JAUIHU010000131.1 GCA_030432175.1 Verrucomicrobiia bacterium
GTCATTGAGGTGGAAGGCTAGAATGCGGTCCAGTCCAATTAAATCTTCCACTTCACCAATGGCTTTTTTCCAACCCGCAGCCGTTCGAATATCGTAACCAGCCGCAAAATAATGCGCCGTATCCAGGCAAATACCTAAGCGCTTTTTGGCGTCCTTGGAACAGCCGTTGATGATCTCAGCCAAGTGTCGAATTTCTCCGCCGAGATATGTTCCTTGTCCAGCTGTGTTTTCGAGCGCAATAGCCACATCGGAGCCTGCGGTCGCCGCAAACACAGTTTCCAATCCAGCAATAATCTGCTCGATCCCGGCCTCTTCCCCAGAACCCAGATGAGCGCCGGGATGTAACACTAAAAAGGGGACCTTGAGTTGGTCGGCAAATTCAATCTCCTGAGTGAGAGAATCGATCGATTTTTGGCGGTTTTCGGAGCTATCCGGGGCGCCGAGATTGATTAAATAACCGGTATGTCCAAAGATGGAGTCAAATTTCAGTTCCTCGCGAAGTTCATGATACTTTGATAGATCTTTGTCTTTAAAACCTTTCCCCAGCCATTGCATGTTGTTTTTAACAAAGAGCTGAACCACTTCGCATCCGGTGTCTCTGCCCCGTTCCAAAGCTTTCCAGATTCCGCCGCTGGTCGGCATGTGTGCGCCAAATTTCATGTCCAACTTCAACCAGAGATTCCGTCATCTGGCAAGTTCAGCGCTTTTCTTTCATGGTTATTGAGGTTATATCTCACCCTGCCTAAGGCAGACTTTCTTTAAATCTGTTAAACCCGGCTCCGTAAGAAAACCTGACACTCCATGACAGACTCCCAGATTTCCAAAATTACCCCAAAAGCAGTCGTTTTTGATCTCGGCAAAGTACTCCTGCACTTTGATTTTCAACTCGCAGTTCAGGCGTTCAGCAAGAAATGCCCACGTCCCATGTCAGAGGTCGCTCCCTGGTTCTTTGAGTCCAAATTGCTCCTGGACTACGAAACGGGTCTGATAACAACTGCCGAGTTTTATTCAAAAATACAGTCAGAAACAGATTACTCCGGGACTTTGGAGGATTTTGAGGCAGCGTTTGGTCCAATCTTTACAAAGATTGATCCGATGATCGAATTTTATGACCGATTGAAGCACGCTGGAATTCCTTGTTACATTTTCTCCAACACGAATGACATGGCGATTCGACACATTCGCGAAACTTATCCTTTTTTCAATACTTTTACTGCTTATATATTTTCATACGAACTCAAGTGCATGAAACCGAATAAAGAGATTTATGATGCAGTTGAGTTTGCTTCCAGAAGGTCCGGGCCAGAACTATTTTATATTGATGATCGTTTGGAAAATATAGAAGCGGGAGCTGCTCGGGGATGGCAGGTTTGTCACCATGTAGATATTCAAAAGACTTTGGACATGGCAGATCGATTAGGATTGCCGGGAACTGGATCCTAATCCGCAAATGGATTATTGCTCAGTAGATTCAGATCTGGGCCGGCTGAAGAGTTTTCCAATGACTTCTTCAATCGGCTCTTCTTCAATATCCAGATCCTGCACCGGAATATTATCCAGAGCCCACTTGCAGACCTCAATCACCTTCTTCCTGGGAGCGCTGACACGAACTTCCAGTTCGGAAATCTTCTCCACAGCCCCATGAACTTCTAAAGCCTGAATCGTTTTTTCATCCAGAGGCTCCTCGGTCTGCAAGGTCAGCTGTTTGAAATCAGCAAAACGGTCGACGATTTCATTGAGCCGACCGTCAAAAAAGAGTTTCCCGTGATCAATGATCAAAACCCGTTCACACAGCGCTTCGATGTCAGCCATGTAGTGACTGGTGAGAATGATCGTGGTTTTGCGGCGTTGGTTGTGGGCTTTGAGAAATTCTCTGACTTTTTTCTGGGAAACAACGTCCAGTCCAATCGTAGGTTCATCCAGAAAAAGTAACTTGGGTTCATGAAGCAGGGAAGCGATCAGCTCCATCTTCATGCGTTCACCCAGCGAAAGCTCCCGGACCATCACATTCAACTTGTCATCCACGTCCAGAAGCTCACTCATTTCCTTCACCGTTCGCTGAAATCTTTCGTGTTCTATTCCATAGATACGGGCGTTCAGTTCCAGGGATTCCTGAGCGGGCAAATCCCACCACAACTGGTTTTTTTGTCCCAGAAGCAAAGCAAACTGTCTGCGGTAGCGATCATCTCGTTCCCAGGGAGTGAAACCCAGCGCCGAAACCTGCCCGCTGGTGGGATACAACAAACCAGCCAGCATTTTCAGGGTTGTTGTTTTTCCAGCTCCGTTTGGGCCTAAAAAACCTACGAATTCGCCCTCTTCAATATCGAAAGAAATATCCTGAACGGCGACTTTCTCGTCATATTCCCGATGAAAAATGCCGTGAATTGCTCCCCTTAACCCGGGCTTTTTTCGATAAACTTTGTAAGTTTTTCGAAGGTCACGAACAGAAAGCGCGGGCTCCATGGAGGGTGTTCAAGAGACGAGGTTTTAGCGTGTCAGTTGTTTTCGAAGGTAACTGACGGCCTGTCGAACATTGGCGTCAACTTCGATGCGATCTTTCACGATGCGGTAAGCATGGAGCACTGTGCCATGATCCCGACCGCCAAAAGCTTCACCAATAGCGCTCAAGGAAAGTTCGGTCAGTTCCCGAGAAAGATACATGGCGACTTGACGGGCAAACGCGATGTTTTCCGGACGACGTTTGCTCTTCATGTCGGCGAGGTTGATCGAAAAATGATCTGCGGTCAGCTTCTGGATGAGGTCCACGGTAATCGTGTAGCTCTCTTCTTACTGAATCACCTCACGCAAAGCTTCTTCGACGGTTTCGATCGTCAAGCGTAGACCGGTCAGGGATGCAAAAGAGACCATACGGATCAGAGCGCCCTCCAGACGACGCACGTTGGTGCGGATGCGGTTTGCCAGAAACTCGATGACATCCTCAGGCAACTTGACTCCCAACATTTCCTCTTTCTTGCGAAGGATGGCCAGCCGTGTTTCCACGTCAGGAGTCTGAAGATCGGCTACAACGCCCCACTCAAACCGGGAGACGAGGCGTTGGGCCAAATTCTGGATTTCATTCGCGGGTCGGTCGCAAGTCATCACGATCTGTTTGTGAGATTCATGCAACGCGTTGAAAGTGTGGAAAAACTCTTCCTGTATCCGCTCTTTACTGGAAAGGAATTGAATGTCGTCAATCAGCAGAGCGTCGGTCATCCGATATTTTTTACGGAACTGAATCAGCGTGTTGTTTTGAATCGCATCAATGAATTCGTTCGTGAATTTCTCCGATGAAATGTAGGCCACTTTCGCTCCACGTTTGGAATTCAGAATGTGATGACCAATGGCATGCAGCAAATGAGTTTTACCCAAGCCCACGCCGCCATAGATGAAGAGTGGATTATAAACCTTGCCGGGGGCCTGTGCGACTGCCAGCGAAGCCGCATGAGCGTAATTGTTGTTCGCTCCAACGACGAAGGAATTGAATGTGTAATGAGCGTTCAGGTCACCACTGATCGTCGAACTTTCTTTCGATCGCGTTGGCGGTCCGGGATGCACAGGGCCGCTGCTAATTTTGGGAGCGGGAGGCGCTGATTTGGCGGCTGTTTGGACCTGTCCGGAGTGACCGATATTCCTCAGAAAAGAATCAGAACCGATCTGCAACTGGGCATCGGCCGAGGTCGGACCTTTCTCTGAATCGTTCGATCCTGAAAGAGTGGCATCGGCAACCTGGAACTTCACCTTCAACTGGCGTCCCGAACTTTGCGAAAGCACGTCCTGAATCAGTCCTAAGTAGTTGTCCTTCAGCCAAACCTCACAAAAATCATTGGCAACTTCCAAGGTGATGCAGTCATCAGCAAAGCCAGTCGCTTTGATGGGTGAGAACCAGAGCGTGTAAATCTCCTGGTTCAGAATCGATCTCAACACCTCCTGAGCGGCGGACCAGATCTCCGCTGTCGAGGATTGCAAACCTCTGCTATGTGATTGTTTCTTATTTTTATCTGCCTGGCCCATGCTTAATTATCTTTCCGGTCAAACGATGATTTGCGAATTATTTTCTTTCAACTGACGATTTCAAATCTCCGTCAGACTTTGCTTATTTGTAACAGACCCAAAAAACATTGATTTTCAGATCGCCGCCGAAGCGAGGGAGACCATATTACCAAAGAGCAAAAGATTTGGAGTAAAAAATTTAAAAAAAATTTACTCCATCCTTTCGGGTAAATTAGCGTAAATAATTGTTAATTAGGGGTTTGTGTTTCAATATATCCAAGAATTCAGAGGTTTGTTGAAAAAAATAAAATATTTTGTTGACCTTCGAACTTTATAGAATATCCTTTGATCAGTTCTTAAACATATTGAATGGATCATCAAATGTTTAAGCTATGAAGATTTTTTGAATTTCTTCTTAGCTTGGTACAGGTTGAGAAGGAAAACCTACTTGATCCTACATTGTACTGAATTCGAAAATTCCCCGGACCCTAAGGCTTTCCTCAAGCTATGGGTCCGGGTTCTGTTTTTTTTACATCTGCTTTTAGGCATAATCTTGTAAGCCCCCTCTTAAATTACTGTCCTGTTCTTAATTTCAGCATTACTACAAACAATAAATGTAGGCGGAAATGGGTACGATTGAAAGTGGGTGGAGCCCTGGGACCGCTGAGCCCCAGCTCGGCGAGTGGAGCCAGTATTGAATTTGAGCTGAACTGTGAAGCGCCACTCTTTTCAAATCACACTCGCTGTCGGGGTGGGCGAGAAAATGAAAAATAATTTCTTTTAGCGTCAAATAGCACAAGAGGTAGAAAATTTGGGTGTCAAAAAAGATTCATTAAGACTCTTACTCAATGCCCCCAGCGCGCCTGGGCTGCCAGGCCCAGGGCGGCATCACAAATTGGACATCCAAACAAACTCAAACAAATTGGACATCCAAAAAATTCCAACCTCATTTCATAATCCCTAACTTTTAATTTTCTTCAGGATCCAATCCCTTAGCGCCAAATGTCCTCCCTCCTCCGCCCATCCTGCCAGGTTAGAATCGAATGTCGGATCGCGCAGGTCGGGGTTCATTCCTCGTTGGATCAACATTTTGACGACCGCTTCGTGCCCTTCAATACATGCCCAGTGAGCTGCGGTTCCTCCGAAAAAACCTTCAAAGTACATATCAGCTCCGTGATCCAATAAATAACTAACCGCCTCCAGGCGTCCATGGCGTCCGGCAAAATAGAGCGCCTCGGCCAGATTTTGGGTGTCCTTTTTTTGGTTGTCCAATTCGACTAAATCGCCAATCCCTGCCGCGGACCAAAGATTCCAGGGGCGAGCGCCTGCCTGGTAAAGGATTTCCGCGGAAGCGGTTTCTCCGTACTGTAAGGCGAATTGGAGTGGAGCGTTGTTGTGGTCGATGCCGTTTGGTGCGGCTCCGTATTCGATCAGGGTTTGAACGAGCGCTGTGCGGATTTTTCGTTCTCCGGGATGAGCGCTCGTGAGGACCAGACAAAGGGGTGTCTGGTTTGGGCCACCGCCGTATGTGTTAGCGAGGGCGTCTGGATCAGCTCCGGCTTCGAGTAAAACCCGGGCGATTTCTACGACGTTGGGCGGGGTGAGTTGCCGGTGAATTTCAACCCCGTTGGCTGCGATGTAATGAATCAACTGACAACGATGCCCCCAGGGCGCCGTCTGGTCTATTAGCTCAGGATGGCGATCCATGAAACCTGAAAGCTTTTCGACATCCCCAGCCACCAGAGCGTCTACCGCAGATTCAAAAGGTTTTTGAATGGATTGAGTGAACTTCGGATCCTGCTCAGCTGTTGACCAGCTTTGCCACCCAAAATATTGAGCCATGAGATTTCTCAAATCCAACTCACTGGCTTTCTTCAGAGCTTCTTCAATAGTCAAACCCTGAAAAGCGTCTTCTCTGCGGAGCGATGAGTTGGACCATAAAATTCTAGGCCAATCTTCAACTTCCCGGACGGCTCGGATCAATGTTTCGGACCACTGGTTTAACCAGTCGGCAATGGAGATTGGTGGAGAGGGTTTTTCTGAGCGGCTTGAAATCTGGTCCTGAACTTCGCACGCCACTTGCTGCATTCGTTCCACATGTGGATGTAATTTGCTGGGTTGAGATGAAGGTTCGCAGAAAGGTCTCAAAATCGCGTTGATCTCTGAGTTTGGAGTGGGATAGGCGCATCGGCCCGGAGCTATTGCTCCTGACTCCAATAGCCATCGAATGATGGTCGGATAGTCTTTTTGATTTCCCGGACCATGAATCGCCGCATAGACTGCTGTGCCAAGAACGGTTCCGTCATAGGCGCTGCGCTGCTCCAATGGAGGGTTGGGCGTTTTCAGCATCCATTGTGTCAATGTGCGGTCCGCATTCCAAACCGCCCAATGCAGAGGTGTCATTTGCTCACGGTCTGTGAAAGTGAGTGGAAATCCGAGGTCCAATAAGATACGGACAGCTTTGTGATTTCCTAAAAATGCAGCACGAGAAAACATCGGAACAGACTCCGGCCGCAAGTGATTTGGATCCATTTGCGCCTGATTGAACCACTGCTCAGATTCGGATTGATTTCCTGAAAAAACAGCGCCCCAGAATCGGTCTTCGTCTTCGAAGGTTTCTTGAGGAATGTTGGCGAGTTCGGCGAGCCATTGGATAAACCTCCTGCGACCGTATCGAACCGCTAATCGCAATGGTGTCATACCCGAGTGATCGGCAAGCATTGGATCCGCTCCACCTTCGATCAGGATCTTTAGAATCTTGTCACTGCGTCCGTTGCGAAGAGCAGACATCAAGGCAGCGGCTCCGTGAAAATGAGGCGGCGTGAAATTGGGGTCAGCTCCATGCTTTAAAAAGAGTTGCACGCCCTCTGGATCTTCAAAATCCAGTTTCCGAAGCATGCAGTAGGAGACTTTTTCCAGATCTGGACCTGCTTCCAGTAAAGCTTCCAGGCAACGTAAATCGTCGGACTCGGCTGCATGATAGAGGGATTCCGGGCCGAGACCTGGAGCTGCGTCGTTCGGATCGGCTCCCGCTTCCAGAAGGATCCGCGTCAAATCCGGTCGCCTGGCCAGACCTGCCACGCCGTAAAGCGCTGTTTGACGCGCATTCGGATCACCGTTCAGTTCGTACCAGGCATTTGGATCAGCCCCCGCTTTCAGTAAAGCGCTGAGTAATTGAGTGAAGCGGTCAGGTTGTGGCGACTCCGCAAAGCTTTCTGAATTCAGGAATACGGAGTAAGCGAGGTATAAAATCGGCTCCCAGTTTTTGGGTCCGATCTTCTCTCGAACCCATTCTGGATGAGATCTCAAACGCTTCAACGCCGGCTCTGTTTCGCCAGTTACCAGAGCTGTGCACAGATCGACACTGCGCAGTCCCGGATCGGCTTCCAGCATCCATCTGGCTTTGCCGGGTAATGCTTTCCCTGGATGACGGTTGTCTCGAATAGCGCATTGAAGGAATTGGTGGACCCGGTCCGCATGAGCCATTTCCAGTGTTTCACAATACGCTTTCAGGTTCGGCCAGGAGCGGAGTCCGCGTTCGTGGGCGATCATCCACTGGACGTGGTTGAGGCGAATTTTTTGAAGGATCTCTTCTAGTGAAACGCTATCCGGATTCTCGAAAAATTCTTTGAAGTCGGGATGATTGGATTGACGAAATCGTTCAATCGCTGATGAATCTCCACTACGGATGGATTTCAGCAGAGCTTTAGCTTGCTGGCGAAGACGGGACAGGCGAGGCCACTGAGCATTTTCAGATTCAGACATAACAACCCTTACGCAATAATGCCCTCGGGTCCGCGACAACGGGCAGCGATCCAGGTCGGATATCTGTGATTCAATTAAAAATCAGGTAGGCAATGGCCTTTTCCGCGGACCCGGCAGCGTCCTGTCAGCTTACTTAAAGTAAAAAGCAATGACGATGAAAGTCAATCAAAGTCATCCAAAGGATAAGGGGTGCGATTAAAGTCGGGTGGCTCCCCGGGAACGCTGAGCCCCAGCTCGGCGAGTGGAGCCAACATCCCTTCACGGGTGTGATTAAAAGAGGGTGACGTCCCGGAATGCTGAGCTTCAGCGCCAACGGCGCAACACATACCAGCCTGGGCTGCCAAAGCCCAGGACGGCATTCTCTTCCAATAAAAGGGCTGAAGGTCCGACACAGATACAGCATATTTTCTCTCAGAACATCTTTTTGTGTCGGGCTTTCAGCCCTTGGAGCTGTGGAAATGAACCAAAACCTGGGCCTGGCAGCCCAGGCTGGTATGTGTCAGGCCTTTGGCCTTGGAAAATTTTCACGCCACCCGACTTTAATCGCACCCAAGGATAAGGGCGTGATGCAAAAATCTTTCAAAATCTTTGACACCCACATTTCTTTAGTCGCATCCAATGGAAAACGACGATTTGATTGATGAATGAAAAGTTTTGAGGCGCATTGTGGTGTTTATTTAATGTATAAAAGAACGAGATCCTGGATTAAGCTGATTTCTCTTCCGGGCGACAACTTTTGAATCATTATGCAGGAAGTCAAAACCAACAAAACGCTGAAACCGGGTCAGGCAGGCAAATTTGAGTTCGTGGAAGATGGTATTTCCCGTGAAGGGATTCTGGCGCTGACAGAGAAAGGCTGGAGGGCTTTTGAAAACAGTTGCCGGCATTTACCGTTGCCTTTGGATTACGGGGATGGAGAGTTTATGGATCCTGAAGGAAAATGGCTGACCTGCCAGACGCACGGAGCGGTTTATGATCCAGACACAGGAAAATGCCTGGAAGGTCCATGTCGCGGGGCCAGTTTAAGAGCGTTGCCAATTATTGAGAAAGCTGGATGTATTTATTTGGAAATAGATAATTAATTAAACTACAACCGTAATTTTGGGTTTTGGTTTTGGGTTTGAGTTTGATGAGGCATGACGTAGTTTGAGTGATAGCAAATGTGAATCACTCTGCCTTCAGTTCAGTCCAAATGCGTTCGTATTTTTCACCATCTTCCTCCAGATCCTGAATGTAGAAAGTTTTGTCTTCCGGCGGAGCCATGTAAGCCGGGCCGTCTTTCAGGGACTGATCAATCATTGGGTCGGCAGCAGCGTTGGCGGAAGCGTACGAAACGAAGTTAGCGATGCGAGCCGCGACGTCGGGGCGCAGCAGGTAATTGATGAATTTCAACGCCGCCTCCTGCCTTGGCGAACTTTTCAGAACTGCCAATGTGTCCACAAACATCAAGGTTCCTTCCTCTGGAATGAAAAAGCGGATGTCTGGATTCTCTTTCATCGCGATCGCCAGTTCCCCGCTCCATCCCTGCGCCACATGAATGGTTCCGGCTGCAAGTGTGTCTTCGAAAGAGTCACTGTCATATTTTCCAATAAACGGCTTCTGCTCCTTTAAAAGTTGCGCAGCGGACTGAAGTTTTGAGTCGTCGAGTGAGTTGGGTGAGTTTCCCTGGTAAATCAATGCCGCTCCAATAACTTCCCGCTGGTCGTTCAATAAACTGGTTTTGCTTTTGAGTTGAGAGACTTCCTGAGGATCAAACAACACCGACCAGCTCTTCGGCTCAGGGCGGTTTTGGAATGCTTGAATATTGTATCCGATGCCGGTGGATCCGTAATGATAGGGAACACAATATTTGAGTCCTGGATCAAAATCGAGACGTGTGAATCGATCAGCGATGTTGGTCTTTAGAGGTAACGCGGCTGGATCCAAC
>JAUIHU010000132.1 GCA_030432175.1 Verrucomicrobiia bacterium
GTTGGGTGGATGAGTTCGATTTTATTCAGGGAGCCGAGCCGGAGCAGAACCCTGATGGTATCACCTTTTCGGAGGCATTAGACGTTGACGGCTTGCTGTGGAACACGGGTGGAGACGGAAATTGGACCCCATCGAATAATCTTTCTGAGTCATTTGATGGCGTAGATGTGGCCGCCAGTGGTCCAGTAGATTCGGTTACAAAACTGAGGTGGATGGCTACTTTTATAGAAGGGCCAGCAACAATAAGTTTCTTTTGGAAGTATGATTTTATATCTGAATTCGATTTTGATTACGACTTTGACAATTACCTCGTAGCGTATCTAGGGGATGAAGAAATTGCATATTGTCAAAGCCGAAATTGGACCAGGGTGGAAGCATTCATACCTCCAGGGAAACATGTTCTTAAATTTGAATACGGGCAGGATTATTTCGCATTATATCCTGGGCTTGGCGCGTGGGTTGATCAATTCGAAATAAATAATCTTCAATATGAAACGCCGGAGCTCTGGGTAACGCGCACCGATGCAGGATTAGCAGTACATGTCAACGGAACCGCCGAGCTGGATTATGACTTGTGGGGAGCGGAATCAATCCATGGTCCTTACGAACTGATTCAATCCAACATTGCTTCCGAAGTACTGAGCGAAGGTTATGACATCGACTTTGTTGAAGAAATGATGTTCTTCAAAGTGTCAATCAGGGAGTGAGTTATTGTTGGGGAACTCAAAAACTCTCTGCCATTCAAAGCAGAGAGTTTTTTTGGGGCATTGGAAAACTGTTTGGCAGCGGCGAAATGAAAAACCAGCAATCACTTTCCACTTACCTTCAGATCATCAAAACGGATCGGTTTGTCCGAATAAGGAATTCCCCACACTGAAGCGCGGCCGGGGAAAGGTTCTTCGTCGGTCTGATACTCGATCATCCACTTTTCCGGCTCATCCTCACCTTCTTTCCAAACCTTACCCTGGGCCACCCAGACCAATCCATCCTCTGTTTCTTTTTCAGAAACATTCAACTTCATCCAGACCCATTGTCCGCTCTTCCATCGGTAAGGCGCTGTTTTCTTGAGTTCATCATAATTGTAAATCTCCAACGCCCGCTTGCCTGGAGTGATCTGCAATCGAAATCCTCCAACACCATTGTACCCCAAACCCATCGCAGGATAACGTCTTCCAGTCGACTCGCCGTACAATTTCCCGGAGACTTCTCCCAGCATCAATGACTGAGGTCCAAAAAGAGTTCCAAAAGTTTCCAGCGGTTTTCCCGGCAACTCGAGAAACCGGGCCTCTCCATCTGCCTTCACTTCAAAAGCGCCTAATAGAACGAGAAAATCGGAAGGGACAGGCCCTGGTTCTGTGGATTGAAAATCCAGAGAATAGGTTTTCAAATCTTCCTCAGCTGACTCACCTTCTTCAGCCAAAGCCAAAACACCGGAGGACAAAACCAGACATCCCAAACAGAAGATCTGTTTTCCCAAGTTCACTACATTCCCACATTCAATGCCTGTTCTCATATTCAAACGTAAATTCATAATGTATTGGAAGCAGCTTGGACCGAAATTATTCAGTGATCAAGTCACGGAAGGTGTTCTGGATGTTTGCTACGATCAGATTTCTGTCGGGTTACAATCAAAAGTCAACAAGGCGACAAAATGATTCGGTTTGCAACAATCTAATGAACAGAAGCTTAGACAATTGACACCAGACCTCAGAGCCTCTTACTTGGCCCGCTGAAATCTTCTTTATTGTTGGAGGTTTCATTCAGCAGTTATCCGTCATTAGGAGCGGGCGCTGAAAATGAAAGTCATCAGATAAGCAAATTAATGAAATTGAAAATTGGAAGCTGTATTGCCACTTCTCTGGGATTGTTGATCTCAGGAGCCAATGCTCAGCAGCACAACGAATGGATCAACACTTCTATGATTACCTTTCAACAGGGTGTTGATGGTTATGAAGGAACTTTTCAGAAACGCATCGGAGCCAATTTTGTCGACGAAATGGGTGATCTGGCTCCGTTTTATTACCTGGACGGAAGCGCATTTGGGGATGAAATCAACGACACGATGGACCTGATCTGGTTCCGTGACATCATTGGTGACAGCGCTTCACAAATCCCTGCAGGCGCGACTGTGTTAAGCGCTCAATTGGTTTACAGCACTGGACCTGATGGGAATGCTAACGCTGACGGCCCTTACCTCATCGGCAAACTCGGTCAGATGGTGGATGAGTTTACCACTTATGATGGATTGAATGCTTCCAACATCGATAATCTTCCTGAAATCCGGGCAGCTCGTGGAATCGTCGTTGGCCAGCCACTGGCAGGTTATGCAGATATTGCAGATCTGGAAACGGTTTCAGCCGACATCACTGAGTTTGTTCAGGATTGGGTGAATGGAGAAAACAATTTCGGACTGACGGTTTATACCAATGACACCAATAACGGTTGGCAGATTAACGCAATTGGAAATGAAGATCCGGCATTGCGTCCCAAGCTAGTCGTTGAATACACACTGGACACCACACTGATGGCTTCCACTTTCACTACTTCCCAATCTGCCTGGGTAGATTCGGGAGCAGTCAATGATGGTTCCGCCATTGAAGCTCAGTTTCTCGATCTCGGCGCAGATTTCGTTACCGAAGCCCTCCTGCAATTCGGCCCGATCTTTGGTGAAGGGGAAGGACAAGTCGGACAACTGGATCAGATCGTTAAAGCAGTTCTGACTGTTCATACCCCGGGCGCTCCTGACTTTAGTGGCAACGCTGACTCGGATGATGCGATCAGAGTTCATCAAGTATTAACCGAATGGAATCTGGATTCCGTATTTGAAGCAGACGGACTTTCAGAAGCCGCTGGACTGATCGCTCCAGCGACAACCGAATTGCTTGGCATGGGCGAACACAGCCGCGCTTCAGTAGACATCACTTCCATTGTGAACAACTGGAAAGCCGGACAACCCAACTACGGAATCAATCTCCGCCCAATCGCAGGCGATGGCTGGCAAATGTATTTTCCAGGAACAACCCTGACCGAACTGGCCCCAACTCTGACCGTTTGGACCGTCGAAGTTCAAGGAACACCTATCGCCAGTTTTGAGGTCAATGAAGAACAATTCACACCACCGTTCACCGCTGAATTTGACGCCTCTGCCTCAGTGGATCCAGACGGTGGAGAAATCACTTTGACCTGGGACTTCGGTGATGGAAATACGGGCGAAGGAGTTCAGGTTTCCAATGAATATACCGAGCCAGGCACATACACAGTCACCCTCACAGTAACGGATGATGAAGGTGAAGTCGCGCAAGCCATCGGCAATGTCACAGCCATGGGAGAACCTGTGGCGGTTTTGAACACATCCACTCTGACTGGACCAGCCCCATTCCGCTTTGTCGCTAATTCCGCTGGCAGCCTGGACTTGGACGGAGGAACATTGACCTATGAATGGAACCTCGGAGATGGGCAAACCATCAACTCGGATTCGGTTTCCTACCTCTTTACCGAGCCTGGCCGTTACGATGTCATTTTGACAGTCACTGATGATGAAGGAACCACAGCCTCTCAATCCGTTGAAGTCGGTGTTTATCCAACTTCCGTCGAGACAGTAGTCTTCCAACAAGGTTTGGATGGTTACGAAGGAACATTCGAAAAACGCATCAGCATGGGTGGCATTAACGAACTGGGCTCCGATGTGCAACAGTACTACCTGGATGGTCGTCCACAGACCGAGGCTCAAATGGAGAATGACACTGCGGATCTGATTCGTTTCGACAACATCTTTGGAGATCAGCCGGGGCAAATTCCTGCGAATGCCCAAATTGTTCATGCCAGTCTGACATACAGCACCGGAGATGATGAATTCGCCAATGCTGACGGACCATATGTGATTGGCAGAATGACGACTCCTTTTGATGATCTGACCACTTACGCTGAACTGGATATCTTCCAAACATTCCCGGAAGAAAGAGGTCCACGCAGCGCTGTCGCTCCGAAAGTTCTGGCAGGATTCGCTGGCATGGCGGTTCTGGAGGTTGTGGAAGCGGACATCACTGAGTTTGTTCGGGATTGGCAAAACGGAGAATCGAACTTCGGATTAGCCGTGTACACCGATGACACCACGAACGGATGGCAGATCAAAACCATCGGCAATGATGAAATCAGCGCCCGCCCAAAACTGACGGTAACCTACACGACTCGCCCCGTTCTGGAATATCGGTTCCTGGTTAATGAATCTGCAATTGTGCGCCCTGGGCAGGATACGATTGATGGAGCTTTTACGACTGAAATGTTCATGGACGGTGGAGCCGATCTGGCTGAAGCAGTTTTGAAGTTCAACAATCTCTTTGGAAACGGACCGGATCAAATCGGGCCTAATGAGCGCATCCTCTCTGCACAACTGATCGTTGAAACTGGCGGCGTATTCACCGGAACAAGTTCCAATGCGGACGCTGACCATGAATACTTCGTGCGGCAAATGCTGATCGACTGGAACGCCACAGAATTAACCCATCCTTTCGGGGATGACGGTATCACTGAGAATGTAGAAGGATCTGCGCCAGTCAGCGCTTTTCTGGGTATGGGCGAAAACTCTGAAGCCAAGGCCAACGTGACATCAGTTCTTTATAACTGGGCGGCGGGTCAGGAAAATTATGGACTCGGAATCTCTCCTGGCGGAACTGATGGATGGCAATTCTTCTTCCCTGGCATTCTGCAATTTGCTCCGGATGAAACCATTCCAACTTTGTGGGTGATCACGGAAGAATCCATCGGCGATATTCCGGATCGCGATACTCCGATTGAAATCACAGCCTTCAGTGTAAATGCTGGAAATCTGGAACTGACCTGGACCTCCAATGAAGGAGACGTTTACATTATTGAATCGTCTACTGATCTCGTTGAGTGGAATACCGAAGTGTCAGACATCGCCTCAGCTGGCGCCGAGACTTCAGCATCGGTTGCCATTGAAGCGGGAGCCAAATTCATTCGGGTTCGCAAATAATGTGACCGTTTTCTCTCCAATGTAATACAATGACCCTGAGCGGACTTCTTGATGCTATCGATTCAGAAACTCCGTCTCAGGGTCATTCTGCTTTTGTCCAATTGATATGCCCGCTGCAAATCCACGAAACAAGGTGGGCAGGAAAGCTGCTCAGAATTTAATCCCAATATTTCCTCAATACTGATGCACTTGAATCAAAGAAGATTTTTAAACTCCGGGTTTACGTTAATTGAATTGCTGGTAGTCATCGCCATCATTGCGATTCTGGCTGGAATGCTTTTACCAGCGTTGGCGAGCGCCAAGCGTAAAGGAAAACAGATTGCCTGCCGGAACAATCAAAAACAAATCCACCTTGCCTGGGCCATGTACACCTCTGATTTTGAGGATCGTGGTCATCCCCGTCGCAACTGGATGCGTTGGTTTGAACGCAGGGTGAACATCACTAATCCGCTTCCGAACAAAAACGAGATGATTAATCCCAACCACCCGGACGCATATTGGGGAGTGGCGTATGCTCCTTATGCAGGTTGGAATGCCAAGTTGTTTTTCTGTCCTTCCACACGCTCAGTGGACGATTCACAGAACACTAATTCTCGTCAGGACGGGTTGTTTGAGGACGGATTCAAATACATCTCTTATGCGTTCAATGGCGTCCACCAATCCAGAAACAGATTCGCCATGCGCAAGGAACTGGTGATCTGGGAAGGCATGGTCAACACCGCGCCAACCACCGCAAACGCCAGAAAGGTTTCCACATATCCAATGCCCGCTAATACAATTATCATGCAAGACGCCTGGGAATCGATGCTGGACGGAAACGGAGATCTTCCGGTTGACATGACCCAGTGGCGGAATCATCCCAGACGTGTTGATGAATGGTACCGCCACAGTGGTCGTTCTGGCAATCTGGTCTGGGCTGATGGCCATGCCGATCAGATGAAAGAGGACCGAATCAACTGGGACGAAGCCTGGTGGATTGGTCGACCACTGCAGTAAGTGTCGGTTAGTTAAACTGATCTGGAAATAGTTTGAATCCCAACGGGATTCCGGAACACAGCCCAGGGTTGCGAGGCACGAGCTACCCTGGGTTACAGATCAAAAACATGGCTGTTAGCGACCTGACCTGTTTCAAATGTTAGCTCCACTCGCCGAGCTGGGGCTCAGCGTTCCCAGGGCACACGCAAACCGCGCCATTTCATCATTCATCATTCATCATTCATCATTCATCATTCATCATTCATCCCTCAACCCGTTCAACAGTTTTCCTCGAAATGCCACAAATGTAGCGATCAAGGTCCAGATCCAGCCGTTGATGAAAATCGCGATCAAGGTCCAGGTCAAGGATCGAAATGGCGCATCAACACTGGAGGCCAGAACAACCGGCGCTATAGCAACGAGCGCAGAAACAATGCCGATCAGCAAGCCCCAGGTCAGCAGCGCGCCGTGTTCCCACAAGGTCATTGCGCGTAGTTGGCCTTTCTTGAATCCGAGAGCCGTCATCACTGCAATCTCAGCTCGGCGCTCCAGGAGATTTCTCAATACCACCACACCGAGTCCGACACTCCCCAACAACAATCCTAATCCTCCCAGCGCCTGAAAGGTGGACAGGTAGGTGTTTTGGACCGCGTTCAATTCCGCCAGCCGTTGTGCAGATGGAGTCAGTTCGAGTCCGTAATCCTGTAACCCCCAGGAGAGTTCCTCACTCACTGCTTCAATCTCATCGAAAGGAGCATCAATAAGAAAGAAACTGTATCCTGTATGAGATGGATGTCTTTTCAGAAAGTTGTCTTCACCAACTACCAATGTTCCCTGCAAAGTTGAATTGGCAACGCCGCCCACAATTTTAACCAGATACGGTTTGCCATTTTCGTCTTCGTATTCGATCGTGGCGCCAATGCTCTTTTTCATGGCCCATTGAATGGACGCCATATCTCCAATAGCCGGAACTACGGGCTTTCCATTTTCGTCAGGCCAGTCGCGATTGAGCAGCGTCCAGGGATTCTCATCCTCTGCCAGCTCAGATCCTTCGGGAGCGCTGGTTTTGGAAAATCGAAAAGCTTCGCGTTCTGCCAAAAGGGTTGGATCAACGGCCAGGAGCTTCGGTCGCTGTGCCTGGTTGAGATTCAGACAACTGGCTTCGTCCCCAGCCAATGTGCGGAATGGCACGACTTTCACGTCCTTCAGAATCTCCGGATCCAGCCCGAAGAAATCGAGTGTCTCTTCGGAGTTCAAGTCCTGGGACACCGGCAAGGAAGAGGATCCCACCATGGCAAAACCGCCCGAACCGGACGAGCGATCATCCACATTCAACTGAGCATCGAGGCGATTGGCATTAATTGCCGCGATCAAGAAACTACCGCAAGCGAGCAGTCCCAAAGTGGCCAGGCTGCGTTTGCGTCGTCTCGTCATTCCCCGCCAACCTACATTCCACAAACTCAAATAATTTGGAGTGGAAGCGGCTTGTGATTTTCCAGGACGCGCCAGAATCCAGGATCCACCAGCAATCCCCGCCACCAACAACAATCCACCTGCTCCAAAAAACATCGGAGCCGCTTCCATTCCCGGAGAGGTTCCTTGTGAAGCAGCCAACCCGATACCCGCAATGCAGCAAATGATCATTGCCCAAAACGATTTCACCGGCTTCCCTTTAGCTCCGCCACCGGAGCTTTCTATTTCCATGACGCCCATGAGCAGTTCGCGGCCGGACCTCAGTGTCTGCTTCCTGATGGTCAATAAAATCGCTCCCATCCCTGCGATGGCCCCAATGCCAGCGCCGGTCACAATGGTGACGGTTCTCGCATGGAAGAAGAGGTTGATGGATGCGACTGCGTCCTGCCAGACACTGGTCAAACCGGTAATGATCCATTGTCCATAACCCAACCCGGCAAATGCGCCAACAACTGCGGCTGTGATCGTTAAAAATGCCGCTTCACTGGCAAGCAACTGGCGAATGCGCTTTCTGGGAAATCCCAGCGCCACTAGGGTTCCTATTTCTTCAACGCGACGCTCGATCCCGAACTGAAATAAAAGTCCCACCAATAAAAGAGCCGCAGTGATCAGAAAGAAACTGAACCCGATAAACAAACCACCAAAGTCATTGGCGCCAACACTGGCTTTCAAAGCCTGCTCGCGGACGGGGGTCCAGGTGATTCCTATTTGTGATGGATCCAACGCTTGCTGCAGTTCCGAGCGAACCGTCTCCACTGTCTGCCCCGGATACCGCACTGCTGTTAATGCTCCAAATCGATTTTTCCAAATCTCCTGACCTGCTTTCAGAGAGATGAACGCTTTGGGAGTTCCTTTGTATTCATCCCAGTATTCCTCATCGCGGTCCTCGATCAAGGAGTTGTCAATCGCGAATCCCGTATCCCAATCACGACAGTTGTCTGCATCAGTCAATCCTGGAAAATCTGGCATCAGTGTCGGGTCCATCCAAAATCCTTCTTTCGGTAAAATCGCTTTGACTTTGAAAGTTTGGGATTGCTCTTCCAAACGTCTCATCGGGCCAACCACATAGTAAGTCAACGTGAGTTCATCGTCCTCTTTGACATCCATGTGCTCAGCCATCCAGTCGATTAACAAAATCTCGTTATCTGCTAAAGGCCCACCCGGCCAGTCGGCGTCCCAGGCAGTAACCATCGAGTATGGAATCATTTCTTCGCCAACGGTCAATCCATTCACCAGGTAAGTCAGAATACCTTCAGTGTTTTCATCCACCCCAAGCGCCACTCTCGCCAGGTTTTCGTCCAGAAATACTCTATCAGAACGAACTTCCGGAGCTTTCCCGGCTTCCTCTGGCTCACGCAAAATCAATTGTGCGTCTTCGAGAGTCCAGGATTTTTCCATCGCAACGCCCAGCTGTTCCGGCGTCACAGCATTGGAACTGGAGTCAGCATTTACCTCGGCGCTGCTCGCGTCGGGAGACCAACTGACGAGAGCATTGGCCGACCCTGAAAGTTCCAATTCCTCCTGCAAACGTTTTTTGGGAAGGAATAAATTGAATGGCGGCGTCTGGTTGGACTGAAACCCGAAACGGCCTAAAGTCTGATCACTTAAAACCGCGGCGACTTCGACACGCATGGCAGAGGTGACGTCCTCAGTGGGTGACAGCGGGGCGTCACGGGAGAGTTGGGTCGGACGTTCCATTCGCGCAGTGAGTGTATCCCCGGCTTGAACGTTCAGCTGAGTCGCCAACCTTTGATTGATCCAGACCCCGTTCCGGGATTCCTCAAGGTTCCATTCAGGAATATCATCCTGACTTCGCGCCATCTCCCAGAAGCCGGCGTCGACACCAATAATCTGGACCTGGTTAGCGCGAGCTGATCCGTCTCCGAGCGAGACTGAACCACGATTGATCAGGACAGATTCCACGCGCGCCTGGTTGTCCAGTTCCTGGCCGATTTCCATGCTCAGGTTATCACGAAAAAAACGATCCTGCCCTAACGCCGCGTTCTCCATTTTCCCAAGGCGCGCCATCGCAATCTCACGCAGACTGAAACGGACGGAGTCCCCGACATACAAAGCGCCGCTGAGGGCAGTGGCTCCGACTACGGCTCCAAGCCACGCGCCAAAATGCGCTCGGCGGTGACTCCAGAGATTTCTTAAAACCAGTTTCCAGAAAGTCATAATTGAAGTTTCCTTCGTTTGCTCAACGGATTAT
>JAUIHU010000133.1 GCA_030432175.1 Verrucomicrobiia bacterium
CCAGTTGCAGGATTGGTAAAATGAGAAATGCATAAGATCACCGGCAATGTCAGCTTCAGCCCGGTTGAAATAATAGAAAGCTCCTTGGATTTCATGATCAAACCTTTCTTGTGAAAGTACACTGTTTTGGGTTCTTGATTTAACGATCAATATGTTTAGAAAAATCTCTATTCAAAATCGGCGAGTGGCGTGGTTCTGCAGCCATAACACATCCGGATTCAGATGTGAGGATACTTTATGAGCTAATGGGCGTTCTTGTGTGAATGGTGGAATAGTTCTTGGATCGCGCCATATTTTGCGAGCTACATGACCATCAGCAAAACTGAAAGCGGCGCCACCGCCATGGTAAAATGCTGGATAATCAATGATACGTGTGGGACTCGGTAAGGTTGTGGAATCCAGGTAACCGTCCATAGAGATCTGCAACGCTGAGTCATCGATACTATCAGCGCGTTCTCCAGCGAAAACCATGGCTTGTGAAGGTGGGAGTGAGGAGAACTGTGAACGATTTTCAAATAAGATCATGTTAAACCTTGAGGATCCTTCGTTATTGCCGCCCATCCAGGCGTTCATGGAGTAGGATCTTACACGAGGAGATGGTCTGCCTTGATTGTAATCTTTATTTGCCGCAATACTTGGATCAGCCGGGCATCTGAAAACCTGAAAAGCATTGTCTCGATTCATCTGTAAATTCAGATACGGCAGGAGCGGGCTTCCACCAAGATGGATTTCAGGGTCAATGTTCTGAATGACCGAACTGCTAATGCTCATTCTGTTGACAGGGCCTACCCAGTCTGGACGCCCATTTTGAAACGACTCAGCGCCCACTAACCTGTCGTCATTCTCATTCGCATAAACTGACCACGCAACCGTCAACGTTCGCAAATTGTTCAGACATCTGGCCTGACTGGAAGGTGACTGGATCAAAACGCCAGCCGCGCCAGCGATGCTGATCAGAATAATCACTATGACTAGACAGGTGAGTGTTTCAATCAGGGTGAAGCCGCTTTTAGAGCGCTCGGCCAATTGAAAACCGGGAAATGATTTCATGATAAATATAGTTTAGAGGTTGAAAGAATACTTCCTTGTGAACTCCAACTCGACAGTCCTGAAAATTGCAAATCATTCAAGGACTGTATTCTTCATTCGCCACGCACACCCGTGGGACTGTAGAAATTAATTTGGAGCTTAATTAAATATTAAAAGCAAAATTAGCGCCAGCCTTGGTTTTAAGGCTGGCGCTAAGGAGGGGTTTTGTAATGAAAAATAATTTTAAGACATTTTGCGCTTCTAATCTTCAGTTAGCGCTGAATATTCAAATTCTTTTTGTTCAGTCACAAGTTTTAACTTTTTACCACCAACTAAGTTGTATTAATCCAATGAAAACTTTAATCGATACAAATTAGAAGTGGCGTTATGAACTGGAATCAACAGAACCCGAGCTTCATCTCCATATAATGTAAATGGCACATTAAGTTCATTCCATCCTGAAGTTTGATCCACAGAACTTGTCTCAAGCTCAAACTGCCCTGCGTTGCCAGTTTTCCATTTTAATGTGATCTCATTCAAATCGGCATTGCGTTCAATCATCAATCGGAGTGCAGATTCGGAATCTAATGGATCCAGTCCTAAAGCCCATTCCATACGATTGTTCAACCCATCCTGATCCGGGTCGGCTTCAGGTCCTTCTGCCAACGACCCGAAATGATCATTCTCCCAAGTATCAGGAAGTCCATCCTGGTCAAAATCTTCATGATCAACAATGGTTGCTGAAAGCTCCACCAGAAAGAAATCAGTCTCCGGAAAAGCCAGAGAACCGTGATGGGTTTTAATCAGCGCTAATTTACCGTTTGTAGACAGAACGGGTTGTCCGATGATTTGGCGATCGGGAACATCCAGATGAATAACCGATCCTGTCTCGAGGTCTTTAATGAATGTATGTTTAACTCCTGCCTCTGATTCTGTGTCACGGATGGAATATTGCAAAGTAACAAATCGAAAGCTTGAGTCAGTCCGTGCTGATTGAAAGCGGGTTATAATTCCCGTGGTTTCCAGCAGGGATTCAATCTCTTCGTCTGTAAGTCCGGCAAAAGTATAGTAGTGTTGATCCCAGTTGTAGATCATCGGCCCTTTAAAGCCAGTAATCCCTGAACTAGCTATCAGAAAAAAGTTATTCCCTTCATCAGAAATTCGGAAGTCCGGGATCTGATTCCAACTTTCAATCTGAATTAATGGTGGAGTATTATCCAGTTTCTCAATAATCAGTTCTGGGAAACCACTCAAGTTTACTCTCAACACATTCGAGCTGGCGATCCTGTCAAATAAACCTAAAAAGTTTCCATCGGAACTGAAATGAGTTTTATTAATTGGCAAAGGTCGAAAAGAGAATCCCAGAACATTGTCCTGATCCAAATCTTCTAATGAATAAAACTCATTATCCTGGGTGTCGAATATCAGAGCATACGGTCTTCGGTCAGCGTAGGAAGAGATGTGAGGGAGAATGATGCGTTGTCCCCCCTGAGTTACAATTGGACCATCTGGATTTGTGGAGTAGTCCAGTAAATAAAATGAATTATTAAGCGCTGACGGAATTCTGAAGGTTTGAATTTCTTTATTAGGCATGTCCAGAATGCATAACCTCACATCAGAACTACTCAAACGGGCTAGCAAAAACACTTTTCCGGATACTTCATCGATGGATGGCTGAAAGAAACTTGCCATTGCAAAAGAGACATTTTGCGCAAAATCATCTTCTCCTGGCTCCCAGATTTCAAACTCTTCTCCCAAAAGTTGTGCCAATACTATTCGCTGCGTAAAGCCCAAGGCGTTTGGTAATAATTCATTGGATTCAACAACGCACGCGATCAAATTCCCGCCAGGGCTCACGCTAAATCTTTCCAGCTTCTCTCCATCAGGGAGATTGATCAATTCAGTGATTGGAACGACTGCTTCAGAAGCGTTTGGATCCACTATAATCGGAGTCAGCTTATTTGAGGTCGATGTCTCGGACCATTTATCCGGGATCCCTAAAATCATGGATGCAACGGCTGGATCCTGGATAGTTTCAAGCTGTGTCAGAAAAGACGAGTGCAGCTTGGTTTTTGATCCAGCCGGGGGACTTGCAGCACCTTGTGAAATGAGGGTCGGATCACTATTGCCTTCAGCATCTGACAGCGAGGCCAGATAAATATCTTGCATGTTATTATGATCCAAATCCGGAGCTAACGGTTCAGCGGTCTGAATAGCAACCTGGGCGCCATCCGGGGAAACTGAATAAACGAAATCTGCGCCACTCAAAGGAAAAACTGTTGGGTTTGGATCTGACGGATTCCAACGAGCGATTTGATTATCAAAGTTGGTTAAATGCAAATCCTGAGTCTGCCCCCAGAAGCCAACCAGTCTCCAATCGGAATCAGGAAAGATTTCATCCAGATCTATCAGGCGTTCAGCATTCTCAGGGAAGTCATACCAGGCGAATTCAGTGATGTGATTCACATTCATCAGGTCGATGTCAGCCGCAAAAGCGTGAGATCCTGTATGATTGATTTTGATTCCCTTATGTACGTTGAAGAAAGAGTTTAGTTCCGAATGTATGGGTGTTGTTGTCATGGACCCCAAATCAATTTGAACCAATGATATCGGATCCTCACTCGAATTATTTCGTACAATTGCCACAGCCAAATTTCGTGAAGCATTAATATCCAGGTTGATGACCACCCCCAGTTGTGGAGAAGTCGAATTGGGGGGGACTAACTCTACAGCTTGACCCGGTCCTCCATTGCCGTCATTGAACCACAGGTTGCTGAAATTACCATTTTCAGTTTCAAAATCTTCATAATCCTGCGCTTCTACTTGAATTAGAAAATGTGAATAATCAAAATTATACCCATGTAGAATAGAACTTCTGAATTCATTATTAAAAAGTTCAGGAGCAGCTTCTAACCACATATTTTCAGTAAGATTGAAATAAACAGGAACATTGATGTCAGGAGGAAGATCTGGGGAGCTTTCTGGTGAGTAAAAAGCGCTGGCAAAGGGGAAAGTTGAGTCAGGGCCTAATCCTGACAGTTTTACAACGTAGTCGAGTGAATTAGACAATGCTGGGTCGAAAACAGATGTGGAACGTTCAGCATTCTTGTAGTGGAAAAATGTAGATGCAGATCCGGCGCTGGTAGTTGAGTTTAATCTTGAAAAAAAGACATCTCCTGAATCCGGGATTTCGATAATCTGTGTAATGGGACCTGTAGATTCAAGATGGCTATCCTGAGAAATAGAATGATTATCTCCGGTTGAAGTATTCCAGAAATAGAGATTCTCCGAGGCGTCAGGATCAGGAATCGTATCCTCTTCAGACGGAATAAAATTTGTAGCGGAGCTGAAATAATAGATTCCACTGCCGTTTGAAGCCCAGATAGGGTCTGTTGAATCTGCATTACCTGCAACATTGTTCGGTGTAGATGGGCTTGAGGTTTCGACTCGAACTAATTCATATTCAAAGTCGGAATTTGAATCTACTGATGCAAGCCCACTAACCAGAGATAATTGACAACAAACAAGTGAAGCAAATGATGGCAGTGTTAGGGAATGTTGAATTTTATTAATTCTAAAGTTCATTTGTTGGCCGTTCTTGACAACGTTTTGATTGATTAGAACTTGAGCCTCTTTATCGGAGACGTGTGGCGTGATCTTGAAGCCAGAGCACGTCCGGATTGTTTGGAGAAAGTACGTTTAATGTTAATTCCCGGTTGAGAGAAAAGGCCGGCACAGTGCGAGGATCCCGCCATTTCTTATTGATAACGTGCCCGTCAGCAAAACTGATCGAAGCTCCGCCGCCGTGATAAAATGCCGGATAGTCGATAATTCTTGATTGGTGAGATAATGTGGTGGAATCCTCATATCCTGTCATATCAATATATAATACAGAATCGTTGATGCTGTCAGCTCGTTCACCGGTAAAAACCATCGCTTTGGACGGTGGTAGCGCCGTAAATTCCGACTTAGCGCTAAAAGTGATCCAGGAAGGCATTATCCACCTTAATCCTCCCATCCAGTTGTTCATTGAATAGGATCTGACTCGTGGAGTGAGCCGTCTATGGTTGAATTCGGCGCTTCTTGAGACGCTGGGATCAGCCGGACATCTGAAAATCTGATAAGCTGACGCTTGGTCCAGATGCGAAGTCAAATAAGGCAGAAGTGGACTTTGACTCAGATGAACTTCAGGGTCGATATTACTCGCTTCTTGACCATCAAGATTCAGCCAACTTCTTCCGCCAGCCCAATCCGGTCGACTGGATAGACCACCCGCAACTCCCGCCAGCCGACCTTGATTTTCATCCGCATAGACCGACCAGGCCACCGTCAGTGTGCGCAGGTTGTTTAAGCACCTTGTCTGGTTTGATGGGGATCGCATTATAGATCCAGCCGCAGCTGCAATGCTGAACAAAGTGATCCCAACCATCAGGCAGGTGATAGTTTCAGTCATCGTGAAACCGCATTCAGAGCGATTTTCCAGGTTAGAACACGGAAGTTGTCTCATAATAAAACAGGTTAAAATTCGAAAATTGAGCCTTTGTGAACTCCAACTCGATAGCCAAGGAAAATTGTAATACTGCCAAAGCTGAACTCTGCTTGACACAACGCACACTCGTTGGATCGCAGTTTATCGAGATTGATTGTTGGCAGCAAAAGAAGCGCCAGTCTTGAAATTAAGACTGATGTCACAAAATGTATGAAGGGATGATCAGATGGAAAATGTGGCGTAAGGTTGAAGGGGGGGGAGAAGGAGGGAGGAGTTCTTGGAACGCTGAGTCCCAACTCGGCGAGAGGAGCCATTTTTTGAAACAGGATGAACCTGTCAACAGTCACCCTTCTTGAGCGGTCAAAATCTGGGTGTCAGATTTTTAATAATGTGCTGCAGAATTCCGTTGGGATTCAGATGATTTCCGGTTCGCAATTTTTTGGGTGTCAAAGATCGAACCTCGTCAAAGATCGAACCTGACCTGGTCCTGACAGCCCAGGCTAGTATGTATCTGGAAAATTAAAGGAAGATGGCTGTTTATTGGTGCAGCCCACTTTGAAAGCCGGCTCCACTCGCCGAGCTGGGGCTCAGCGGTCCGCGGGCTCCACCTATTTTTATCGCACCCGTTTTGGAGGGGCGTGATTAAAGGCGGGTGGCGTATAATTAAGATACAATTTCTTTTATCGTCAAATGGCACAAGAGGTAGAAAATTGGATGTTAAAATTTTATTAAGGCTTCTACTCAATGCCTTTAGCGCCAACGGCGCGACACATACCAGCCTGGGCTGCCAAGCCCAGGTCGGAATTCTCCTCAATCAACAGGGCTGAAGGCCCGACACATATACAGCATCTTTTCTCAAACCATATTTTTTATGTGTCGGGCTTTCAGCCCTTGGAAGTATGGGGATGAACCAAAACCTGGGCCTGGCAGCCCAGGCTGGTATGTGTCAGGCCTTTGGCCTTGGAAAATTTTCACGCCACCCGACTTTAATCGCACCCTGACTAGAGAGTCCCTGGGAGTTGAATTACCCATGGGATTCTTCTAACCAGGGTATGTATGTCTTTAATCGCACCCAAAAAGGCTGACCGAAGATTTTTAGTATCGATCAGTTCCTGAAGTAACCAGGGATATCGTCGTTATCATACAGAGCCTGAATTCCTAGACTTTCCAAACGGTTTTGATCATTCCCTTCAACATGTCCGTCCAGAAACCAGCCATTGGCTCGACGGCTGTGGCGTGCATGAATTTCCAGGTTACCAGCAGCGCGCCAGGAGTAATATTGTTCGGATCCTATACCGTCCCTTCCACGACTGGTAGTGTCAGCGTAATGAATGTATTCAGCCGGACGATTGACTGATGGAATGTGGAGTATTTCATTGAACTCTCCTTTGACAAATTGTTCTGGAGGGTCTATCCGGACCCCATAAACTTTGATCCAATTGGTGTAAGTTATCGGAGCATAAGATGGGCACAGGAAAACATTACCCGGCTGCATCTTCTGCTGCTCACTCAGGGCTTGAGCCCAGGTACGCCCTGGTTCAAGCGGAAACTCGATTTGAAAGGAATTCTCCTGTTCGTCGGCATATATCTGAGTCGCCAGCCCGATTTGCTTCAGATTATTGACACATTGGATCTGCTTGGCTTTTGCCTTGGCACGGGCAAGAGCGGGTAACAGCATTCCAGCGAGGATAGCGATGATTGCGATCACTACCAATAACTCAATAAGAGTGAAGGCCCGGCAAATTTTTGAAGGCCTGACAAGTTGAATCATAACAGAATCAATCCCAGATAACCCGAAATTGCAAAAAGAAAATACAGCGCTCGATCTATTATTATCCTGCTCTGACTGGCGCTTTTGATTTCTATTTGCCCCAGAATTGCTGGTTTGCAAAGTGGATATATTGTTTCCAGTCATACTCAGTTACATTATGTCGTCCAGTGCGGATGTGATATCCTACTGTGGTGTGAATTGGATCATTCACGTCAGGCATCTGAGTTTCTGAACTGATTGAAGATAGTCCATAAAGTTCATAAACAGGCCCCGCTTCTCGAGCAGCCAGGAATTCTCCTTTTGGATCCGCCCAACGGTCTTCCTCAGCGCTGGCAACATAAACCGGACGTGGGGCCATCAGCGCCAGTAGCTGATGCTGATCAAAAGGAAGCGAGTCTTCAGCGTGATTGTATTTCTTGAAATTACCACAAAACCAATGCGGGAACGAAGTATTGATGCGAACAACATTCTCACCGATGACACGTTTATTCAACGCGGCTCCACCGCATCCGGAATTGTTAGAGATGACAATGGCAAAACGTTCATCCTGCGCCCCTGCCCAAAGGCTGGTTTTCCCCAGTCGGGAATGTCCCAGAAGCGCGATTCTGCTGGAGTCCACAGCGCAGTCGGATTCCAGATAATCCTGGATCCGGCTCAAGCCCCATGCCCAGCCGCCGATGGATCCCCATTCATTACTCTCTGGTTTATCTTTGCCATTCTCATAAAACAACGGATGGACGCCGTTCTTGAACTCGTCATGAAAATCAGGATCAATGTCTCCATAATAAGCAGTCACTAATCCATAACCATTCTTCAAGATCATCTCAACTGGCCAACGGCCGGAGCTACGTCCGCGAGAGGCTTCGGTAGCTCGATTGTTGACCACCGACTCGTCCCGGCTCGGTCGCATCCAGGATTGTGAAAGGGTGATTTCTTTCATTGGATGAATCGTGTGGTTGCCTCCGAAGTTCAGTCCCAGGAAGCACGGAACCGGCGTATTGGATTCAGGAAGAATTATGAGAACATCAATATCAATGGTGTGGCCGGCATTTTCAAAAGTCAGACGGACTTCTTTCATGGACCCCAGACCGTTGAGGACATCTCCGACTTCTTTGAGGATTTTAATTTCCGGCTTGATGACTTGATTCGGTGTCCGGCCATACATTTGGTTGGCAAACATTTCCAGAATCTCGCCCCGCCGCTTCTCCCATTCTTCAACTGAGTCAATGGATCGGCCATTTGCAGTGACCAACAGCTCAGGCAATTCGTAAGGTTGTATTTTTGATTCGTCGTAGTTGATGACAATTTCCTGAGCCGGCGATGACAAATTTAGAGCCATAAGCGAAACAGCTGCTAATGCAGAAGCTGGTCTGATCCAGCTTAAAAGGTGATTTCTTTGGGTTTTCATGAAGAAGAGCCTAGTCATAATATGAAATTATAGCGAGGCAAAATACCTTAAAAGAGGTTGCCTATTCAAAGGAACAGCGCTTTATTCTACAAGGTTAATCAACACGCCGAAAATTTTAAACGGCGAGATTTCACCAGGGAGGCAGATTTGTGATTCAGAAATTTCATCAAGATTCAGGAATGAAATTCCTATTTGAGCATCCTGAAATGATCAGAGGTTTATTAAAGTTTCGGTGGAATGATATTTTTACTTTACGACATGAAACTGACCAGACGCGATATAGGGTCGAGTCCATCCGCGAATCATGGGTTGGGCCACACCTGCAAAGGAGGACTTCGGACATGGTTTGGAAAGTGGTTTTGGAAGATGAAGAGGATCAATATGAAGACAACGTGAGTTATCTGCTGATTGAGTTCCAGTCCTCGAACGACAAAAGAATGGCGCTTCGGATTGCGGAGTATTTGAGTTTGCTTTATGTGAACCTGGACAAAGAGAATCAAGTTGAAAGTTTGATCCCAAGAATTTATCCTGTTGTTTTGTATAATGGCCGATTCAAATGGAAGTCGCCGGAAAGCGCGGAGAATTTTATTAGCCCAGGCTTTGCAGAAAGGAAGGGAAAACGAACTCTTTACGATGTGAGATATGAATGTATTGATTTGTTGAGATTGGAAGAGGATGATATTCCTTCAGTTTTAACGCCATTCAATGCATGGATGCGTTTGGAAAGATGTGTGGATCCTGAGGTGGCATGTTCCATCGTCAGAGATCTGGACAAGTATTTGAATAAAAATAAAAGGCTCTTCGGAGTTTTTAGTGGGTGGTCTTAGGCAGCAAATTCAATTTGCCGCAGAAAAATAAGATTCTAATCCTATAGTTTTCAAAATTTCTGAAGCCCCTTGCTGCGGACTTGATGGATTGAATT
>JAUIHU010000134.1 GCA_030432175.1 Verrucomicrobiia bacterium
AACTCCGGGAAAACCTCAAGGACATGATTCAAACCAGCGAAGATCGGGAGTCATGCGAAGAACTGCAGGACTGTTCCAGTCGGTTGTTTGACATTAAATCCGATTTGGGACTTTTAGCGGAACAACCTTATGATGATCATGTTTATTGGGTTGAACGATCTGCCACCGGCGCAGCGATTTCATTCCATGCCGCTCCCATCTTTCTGGCTCCTTACTTAAAGAAAATCCTGTTTGGCAATCGGACCTCTGTTGTTTTAGCCAGCGCCACTTTATCGACAATTGGGGAAAAAGCGTCGGATAAAGTGAACCCACAAAGCGCAGGCGATGAAATAGATCCGACCCAGTGGATGCGTCGGGAAGCAGGCAAAAGCGGACTGAGTTATGTGGCTCGACGGGTTGGCGCAGAAGCTTGTGATGCCATTCAACTAGGCTCTCCATTTAATTACCCGGAGCAGATGAAAGTCATCGTCGCTTCTAATATGCCTGATCCAAGAGCCAACGGATTCCGAGAGGCTATGGCAGAGGCGTTGAAAAAATACATTCAGCTGTCAGATGGTCGGGCATTGGTGCTGTTTACAAATTACAAATTGATGCGAGAAATGGCTGAGGAATTAGCCGATTTTCTTCAATCCCATGGCTGGACGCTGTTCACCCAAAGCTCCAGAACGCCACGAACTTTATTAATGGAACAGTTTAAAGCCGAAACGCATTCAGTACTTTTTGGAACGGAAAGCTTCTGGCAGGGAGTGGACGCTCCAGGCGAGACTCTTTCCAATGTAATCATTACACGATTACCCTTTTCAGTTCCGGATCACCCGGTGGTCTCCTCGCAGATAGAATGGATTGAGTCCAGAGGAGGAAACGCGTTTATGGATTATACCATCCCGGAAGCCATCCTGAAATTTCGTCAAGGAATAGGAAGATTAATCCGAACCGCCACCGATACCGGGACCGTAGTGATCCTGGATTCAAGAATCATTCAAAAAAGGTATGGAAGAATGTTCCTGGACGCGCTTCCAGAATGCGATGTTGTTGTGGAGAAATAATGGATCAGGGAAGAGTTTTGAGTGATCAGTTTCTATCCGACCAGCAGCAACTATTCTTGCATGCCGTCGATTTCGCGGATTCCGTTGATGATCACTCTGGCTCACGATTGGACTTAGGGTTGATCTCGATTAATTTTCAAGATTCCCTGGTTTTGAATAGTCAAAACCCAACCTGGTGTTGATGGCGGTAGAGATTCAATTTGATGAATATTTAAACCTGCCTGATCTTCGGCTGTCCAGTTTATGGATTGGACATCCCCATGGATTATTACACGGCTTGGGACGGATGTTAGAAATGGGTTGATCTGAACAGTGTATGATTCTTGTGTTTCCAACCCAGCCTGGATCTGACTGATGTTTCCGGTGGTGATCACAACAATTGGATCCAGCTCTTCTGTGTTCAAACGCTTCCATGTATAAAAGGATTTATCTTCCAGAAATCTGATCATTGGCGCTTGTAAAGTTCCAGGATTAATCGCTGGACCATCCCGCAGTTGCATTCGGAGGTTGAAGAAATCTGGCAATAATCCGACTCGCCGATCGTCACTGTCTGTCCAAGTATGCTCAGCTCCGGTTAGCGTGATTCCATCAGCCATTTTTTTCCATTCAACTGAATCGGGATCCACTTCCGCTAATCGATACAAACTTTCTGCATAAACCAATCCACACCATTGTACTGGCAATCCGATCCAAACTGGAGCCACCCAACTGGTTGCCCCAAATACGGGTATGGAGCTATACAACCCAACGGGACCTACAGCTTCGTCACTGATTTGTTGGTAAACAAATGGCGCCCCTGTCCAGGCCCAATACCTGGCTGCTTCCAGATATCGAACTTCATGGGTATATTTATAAGCATCCACACATGCTGAAACCCAATGTGCTGACGCCAGAATGTCAGGAGTATGCAAAGGTACTTCCCAGGTTTGCGCTCCTCTTGGAATCGCATTTTTATATGTTTTTATTCCTTGATCCAGTTTGTCTAAAACGTTTTCTATCACATCCTGATCTCCAGAAAAAATCGCCAGCTCCAGCGCTTGCTGCAAATGTAATCCACTCAGTCCACTGGCATGATTCGTCCAATGTGTCTTTCCATAATCTTTTTCAGAACCAGGGGCAGAAGAGGAATACAAAACAGTTCCATCTGGATTTATCCTGGCTAAGATAGCTTTAGCTCTTCGTCTTGAAGCTTCTAAATTGGGTTGAATATTACCAAGAAACAAAGCGCCTGCCGGTGTTCTGATGTGGCTGACGTATGTCTGGCTCTCTTTTCCTTGGGGAATTGTTGCCGCCACCTTTTCAGCTTGCGACTTGAGTCGCTCAATGTTCGTTTCCCCATTCCTATTCCCTGCCTTCTCCAAATCAAATCCAGCTTTGCCGAGGTTGTCTGCCAGCCATTGGAGATAAAAATAAACATCTGCTGCAGGTCCTGGTTGAAAACGTCCCATCCAATTGGCATGACGATACAATGCGCCTTCCCGAATCTCTGAATCCAGCCAACCCGCAACTGCGAACTGCAAATACTCCAATAAATCAATTCTTTCAGGATCAGGATCAGGAAACGGAAATCTCTGATGGTAACTTTTCAACGCATCCACCACAGATTCACCAGCGCCTGCCTTCCAGCGAAATGCAGAGGCTAAAGTTTTATTCGCTTGTAGTTGAACTGGTTCGTAAGGGACTAATGAACCAGGGCTTCTGGTTTGTTCTTTGGTCCCAGGAAAAAAAGCGCCCATCACATGGCCATCCGAACCAAACCACCTGTCGGGAGAGTCAAACCAGGCGGATAAATCAGGTTGCGTGTCCCAGCTAAAAATGACGAAGGCATCATCTGCAACTATCGCCTGCATCGGATAGGTGATCTTAAGTTGGTCCGGGATCCGACGTTCGGCTTCAGGTCCTGTCAAATCTTTTTCAGAGCTACTCGGTTCGTTGCCCAGATACTCCAATCCAGGAAAGATTGCCTGCTGTTTAATAGATCCAAAGGACCGAGTCCCAAGAAATCCAAATTCCATGGGTAGAAACAAAACCTGACGGTCTGCGTCCACTGAGATTTTCCACTCCCCATCCAACCATTCGTCATGATCTTCTGACGCCTGAATGGATCTTGAAAATGTCCAAAGGGCGCCGTCTGGATCCTCCCATTTTTTGATTTGTCTCCAGCCATTTTCCAGACGTGTGGAAGTCACTCTGGATCGCATTTCCGTTTCAGTCCATTGAACCCAAACTGGTTTTCCATCCATGACATAGCCCATCCAATAGAACGAGGGACTTTCAGCCATTGCCAAATGGTTGTGGTTTAAATTCCAGGTATTCCACCGATTCAAAGCCAATCGCATACTGGTTTGCGAATTACGTATTTCAACGACGTCAGAGTCCAAAATAGAAAGGTTTGAAGTTCCTGAGATTTCCAAATCAGGTTCTGGATATGACAACCGGGGGTAAATTCTAATCGATTCTATTAACGTGATTCCAGGCCCTGAGGGTGGATCCAGTCTGAGACGATTTGCGTCGTTCAGATCGGGTGCAGGCGCCTTGATTGTTATCCATTTTTCAGCTGGAACATTCATTCTAACTGATTGTTCCTCCGTCGGACCTGAGTGTGGTCCAAAGTAAAAAACCTGAAAACTGCCGCTTATTGAAGACTTTAAGCGCACTTCTATCCAAACGGGAGTATCTTGAGGTAATAAATACGTTGGTCCAATTGAATAAGGATCTGTTCCATTTGACTCGATCCAAAGGCCTTGGTCATGTTGTTTCAACTCTGCAATATCATGAGTAGGACGCCATCCATTGACAGCGCTGCTTTTGATAAAATCTATCTGAAACGCAGATTGCTGCAGTTCTCCATGAGCATTGATCAGAAGAAAGAACAACACCAGAATACCTAAAGCAGGGCAGTAGTTAAGACAACTGGAAAGAGCCAAATGTTTACGGGATTTCATGGGAATTTTTATACTTTTTTTTTGGAATAATTTGGACACAAAAACGAACTCCTTTAAATCTCGATTCTGATGGTGTCGGATTTACTCTGGTATAACTAAATGAATTTTCAGCCAGAGTTGCCTCGTTGGAAATTCAGGAAAGGTTTCTTACTGAAGTGTTATTGTTTTGGGGAAACAAAGAGTTTAAGGGTTGTTGGGATCCTGAAGAAAGCTCAATGACGGAAATAAGGTTGAGTAGGAATTTCATCTTTCATTTTTCTTCATTCCATTCAGCGCCGCCAGAAAAAACAGACATCCGGTAAATCCTGTAATCACTCCCAGGGGAATTTCTCTTCCTGGCATCATCATCCGCGCTATCAAATCCGAAAAAGTCAGAAGAATTCCTCCCAACAGCGCTGAAGCAGGAATTACCAGTGAGTGTGACGATCCAAACCATCTCCGTGCCATATGGGGAGCCAGCAGTCCAGCGAATGCGATGGATCCCGCGACTGCTACGGCGGAGGCAGAGAGCAGACAAGCTGCGGTGAGCGTCAGCCATTTGATTTTCTCTACCGGCAATCCAAGATGATACGCGTCAATTTCACCAAATCGGAACCCATCCAATCCACCTCGCAATGCCCAGCTCAATCCCAAGGCGATCAGGGTAAAGGGCAGTAACGAATAAAATGCGGTCCAGTCCAGGTAAGCCAGGCTTCCCAGCAACCAAAATAACGCTCCACGCACCCAGAATGGATTCGCCTGCAGAGTCATCAACGCCGTAATAGCTTGAAGCAAACCTCCGAGAGCCACTCCTGCAAGTAACAGCCTGGCTGATTCCAACGCTCCGTTCCGACTGGCAACACGAACAACGATCAATGTAGCCATTCCAGCTCCAATCAATGCTGACAGAGTCATGCCAGTCCATCCTCCCCATCCCCATTGCGTCCCGCCAGTCACTCCCAGAGCTATACCCATGGTAGCGCCCAGGGCTGCGCCAGACGAAACTCCTGTGATGTAAGGCTCTGCTAGTGGATTCCTGAACAACGTTTGTAACAATGCTCCGGCAACTCCCAGATGCGCGCCAATCAACAGTGCCAAAGCCACTCTTGGTCCACGAATACTCCACTGAGTTTCCCAATCCAACTCAGCTGAACCAAACCATCCGGATCCCGGACCATTCACACATCCCATCCAGGCGCTGGCCAGCCATATCAAAATAAGAATGATCCAGAAGTGTATTGAGCCTGTTTTCTGCCTGGATTGCATGGAACTTTGTTGCATCAAAAAAACTCACTCACTGGAAGAGCTGTCTCCACGATACGCCAGCATTGGAGCTTTTGTGCACGGATTACGTACCCACTTCCAATGTTCGCCTAACGTGGGATGAACTGAGGTTTCAGTTAAAGCTCCTTCTGGATTACCATGGTAAATACATTGCTGATCATGAAGAATGATAATCTGATCGCAGAATTCCATCGCCAGATTCCAATCATGCAATGTCCAAATAACTGACTGATGATCTTCCTGGACAATTCTCCGCAGCGTCAAAGCCAAATCAAGCTGACCCTTTAAATCCAGATTGGCCAGTGGTTCGTCCAACAGAGTTAAATCGGTCGATCTTGCGAATGCTCGTGCCAGTAATACTCTTCTCTGTTCACCTCCACTTAATTCATCAAAATTCTCATTCAGTAATGACTGGATATTAAATATTTTGGTCCAGTAGGAGAGCTTGTCTGCAAGGCGCTCTTTTTCGGGGTTGGATTTAAGTGTCAGCCAGTTACTGGCAAATTGGACGCTCCCCATCTCCAGGGTATGCTTGACCAATACTCCTTGTGGAACATTGTAGTTCTGAGGGCAGAAAGAGATATTGTTCAATTTATCCCGATCTTTGTAGCTCAGCCAGTCTATACCTCCGACCATGATTTTCCCGCTCACCGGCTTTAACCAACCTGTCAAACTATAAAGTAAACTGGTTTTTCCAGCCCCGTTCACTCCCAGCAAACCTATAAGTTTCCCAGCGCCACAGGAAAAACTGACTTCTTTCAATATACGCTTCCCACCTCGTTCCAAAGTTACATTCAGGAATTGGATCCATTTGGTTTGATCTGAGAACGGTATTGGCTTTGATTTAATAGACAACCTCATGCAACTGTTCAGCTGTGCTCAGTGATGCGGGCCCGGGAGTGGTCCAGCCGGTGTCATTTGTCCAAATAATCTGTTCATTTTGTATCGCTCGCAGTTTTTTCCAGATGGTGTCTTCTTTTTTCGACTGAATCCAGTCACGCTTACGATCTTCCAGGCGCTCTACGCTGGGCGCTGTTTGATCCTGATGCTCATCGGTCACCAAAATCCAGTCCGGATCCCACAGCAAAACGCTTTCAATAGAAATTTGTGCCCATTCGAAGTCCTGATCACGGGTTACATTATTGATACCAGCCAGTTGAATGAGGTCGTGCGCGAAGGAACCTGGACCGCACGTGTACAATCCCTCAGAGCCATACAAAAGCAGAAGAGTCCGGCGATTTTCTTCTTCAATCGCCTTTGATTTCTTCCGCAATTCTTGCTCGCGTCGAATCAGGTCTTTTCCTGGCTGACTTTTATTGTATTGGGTTCCCAGCAAAGCAGCTACTGCCCGATTATCTTTTTCCACACCCGACCAACCAGAATGAGAGAAGACAACAAGTTTTTTGCTAAACTGAGATCGAAGCGCATTCAATGTCGCTCCTGGTGTCAGTGTCGATGCCAGTATCAGATCCGGTTTCAGAGTATGAATCGACTCCAGGTTGGGATCCGTCATGCCACCAATTTTTTTCACTGGACGTTGGTCCGGCGCCCATTTGCAGTAGCGGGTTATTCCTACGACTCTCGAGTCTCCCCCCCAGAAAGTCACCATGGAAGTTAGACTCGGCGCCAAAGAAACAATACGATGCGGCGTCTCGGTCCAAACCGTAGATGCCCCAAGGCTGTCTATGAGTTCAATGGGAAAAGGGTCTTCTGTGTCTTGTCCTAAATAGCGAATCTCTACTGGCTGACTTTCGGATTGGGTTTGTAATTTTTGCGCCAGGAACACAGATAGCCACGCCAAAGCTACTCCTCCTGCAGCCAGCGTCAGGAAAGCGACCATTGTCAGGAACGGACGTGTGCGGCGACGGGTTTCACTATTTTTAGGGTTCCGTCGAGTTGAGGATTCGATTTCCTCGTTTTCCAAGTCCGGTTCGATTTCCATGTAATTATTGATTCACTGGATACGCTTTCTGTTCAACTCGCCTGTAAGTTGATGCTATTCCGATCAATCCGAAAATGACCATAAAAAAAGCCATCCAGGCAATCAGAGTATCACCCGACTGCCGGTAGGGTGTGGTGGATTTGTTGGTTGATGAGTAATTCGGAATGGTCCAGATTTTCCAACCTTCGTCATATTGAGTCAATGCAGGAACTTCTCCGGCAAATTCCATCCCGTGCGTGACTCCAATTGGATCAACCCAAAGCGTGACTCCATTATTTCCGCACTGCAGCAGCGGAATTCCATTTTCTACCGCCCGAAATGTCGCGTTGGCCCAATGCTGCCAGTGCGCAGAGGCTTTGCCAAACCAGCCGTCATTGGTCAGGTTCAGTATGAAATCGGTATCTTCATCCAGGCTTTTTCGCGTGAGCCCCGGCAAAACATCTTCAAAGCAGATCAGCGGTTGAATCTTCCAGCTTTTCCCGTTCGACTCCTCAGATTCTACTACAAATGGTGTCGCTTCCTGGCCTCTTTGAAATCCCCCTTCAATGGGTGTGAGGTATTTTAAAAATGGAATCCAATGACTGAGCGGTATGTACTCTCCAAAAATTACCAGATGCCGCTTTCGATAAATACTCTTAAATCGCCCTTCAGGATCAATCAGCGCTGCGGCGTTATACACATCCCATTCAATATCAGGATCTGTAATAGATCCGGATCGGATTTCCGCATCTTCCACTCCCATTACCATCCAGATGGAATGTTCAAATGCGAAATCCGAGATTTGTTCATACATTTCCAATTCCATTCCAAGTAAGGCGGATTCCGGCCAAATGATGAGGTTGATGGACTGATCCACTGCTTCACGAGATAATTCCATCAATCTATCGAATCGGGTGGATGTTTCATTTGGATCCCATATCAGGCTTTGAGGAATTGCAGGTTGTACGGCAGCAATGCGAAGTCCGGAGTCTTCAGAATGATTCCAGTTTTTTGAAATCTCACCAATCCGATTTTGTCCCCATACGAACACAAAAATCACTGCCAGACCAGCTGGAGCCAAATCTGGAGCCCACCTCCAACCCAACTGTCCGGGAGTTCCCAGAATTGAAGCCATGCTCAGAAACAGGCTTAAGCTCATCCAGACAATGATGAAACTGACTCCGTAAATCCCAGTGAAGGAGGCGATCTGAATCAACGGTGTCAGCTGGTATTGAGTTGTTGCGATAAAGGTCCAAGGAAACCCAGTGAGAAAATGGCCGTAGCACCATTCAAGTAAGGTCCAACAAACAGCGCCCTGCAGAGCCCAACGGAATTTAACAGTCCAACTCAAACCTGCCAAAGCGCTCCAGATCGGGAGGCGGTTTGAATTCGAGGCTTCAGCTGTTTTTTGTAATGTAGAGCCCAAATGACCTGGATTCGAAATCTCCGTTGAGATTGAAACTCCTGGCATTGATAACGCCATCCAGCCGGACCAGATACCAATGAAGATCGCAAGATAAGCGCTGAGAGAGATCCAACCCAACAACGCCCCGAGTGGAAATGGAATAAATCGCAACCAGCTCAAGACAATAAGGAACAAACCGAATCCCCAGAAAAAACCGGCCTTCGTTGCATCAGTGATTAAAGTAACGCGTTTGTAATCTGGACGAAAATAGCTTCTCCAGCCGATCATCCAGATCAGAGCCATCAAAGATGCGGGAGCAAGCCACGCAAGCCCACTGATCTGTGTTTGCGGCCATGCAAATCCAAAAAAGGCCCCTAAAAGCAAAGCAAGCCCATCCAGACGGGTGGGCTTGATGATTTGCAGGAAGGACCGTGTTCGATGAGCCTTTCCCTTCATTCAGTTTGATTCAAGAACTCTATCGGTATTAAAATATGATTCAAAGCAGAACTCATTTTGCTGGAGCCGCTTCAACGTCAGTTCCTGGGTTCACCGCTTCAATAGCTGAACGGTTGTGGTCTTTGGCTTCTTGAAACGAACGCCAAAAATGTAATGGAAGCATCCCCATTGCTATCAGCACAAATTGACTGGCAATGAACCCCATCAGCCAAAGGAAGGATTTTTCCATAAAGCCGTAGGAGTGCAGTCCAACACCCAACATATTGACACCAAACCACGATAATGCAGTTATGATGTTACCAAAAACCGTCATCACCATGATGCCTCGCGTTTTAGCAATGCCACCCCAGCGTGCGTGAAGAATAATAGCGTTCCAAAGCACAATCATCAGCGCGCCATTTTCCTTCGGATCCCATCCCCAGAACCGTCCCCAGGATTGATCGGCCCAAATTCCGCCTAATATAGTTCCAACAAAACGGAACAAAGCGCTGAAGCAAACGATCCCGTAGGCCATACCACCA
>JAUIHU010000135.1 GCA_030432175.1 Verrucomicrobiia bacterium
AAGAACAGTTCAAAGCCACGCTTTTCAAGTTCGGTGAGTTGGGTGTTTCCTTGCAACGCCTGATCCAGTCGGGAATTTCCTGACACCAACGTCAGAACAAACTGCTCTAAAGCTCGCGCCAGGAGATCCGAAGTGATTTCGTCCGATCCAAACGCTACTTTGAAATCTGATTGATAATCTTTGGAATCGTTCAAACGGCAAAGAACTGCATTTAAGTCAGCATTCATTTCAATTGGGTTTTGAATTGGTCCCAGAACCTGTTCGCGCATTGAACTGGCGCGGCCGTCCCAGAAGAAATTGGATTTCCAGGCGAGATTCATCAGCGCCATGCTGTTTCGGTTTCCGATTTGCCCTGAATCTCCGGAGCTGAAGGCTTTTTCTTTGTCCACAAAACTGGCATCCGGCTGATGACATGAGGAGCAGCTGATGGTGTTCTTTCCTGAAAGACGTTTGTCGAAGAATAGTTTTTTTCCCAGCGATACTCCTTCATTCGTCAGCGGATTGTCTTTAGGTAAATCCGGAATTGGAAATCCAGTTGGAATGGTGAATGCAAATGGAGTGACATTTTTTCCAATCCTGACTTGTGCAAAGTTTGAAGGTTTCTCAGAAGAGGTCAAATGCTCCGGTTCCGATTTGTCAGAACTTCCCTTTGAGGAGACTTTGAAACTATGGGGTATCCCTGAACGAATAGCGGCTATGACCGGATCGCCCTCCCGCGAGTGTGAGGCCATTCCACCGGTGTTCCAGGTCACTGATTTCAGAAGTTCAGCAGTATCGATTTCAATGCTGAATTGTGGAACTCCCATTGATTGGGATTGTTGTGATTGAACCGGATCCAATTCCAGGACGACTTTCACTTCATTCGGGTTGTTGGCGAAGTGGAATGAGAAGGCATCCGGATCCTCCGAAGATATGTCTGTGTTGGAATCCAGTTGACGGTAACGTCCTTCAATCGCCCAGAAGACATATCCGCCCACCCAACCCCAGTGCAATCCGTTCAGGTTCGGATTCAGTGGGTGGTTGGGAGAATATGACGCTGGATCTGATTGATTCAATTCCTTCTGCAATCCAACTGTGAAGGCAATTTTTTGAAATACCTCCTCTGGTAAACCATTCCACTCAACCAATACTGATTCAGAACCTACAGAGATGTAGCTCACAGCGTTTTCGGGTGAAACCCATGAGCCTTCCACAGTCTGGAATCGCGTTTCTGAAATCAGCAAATCAGAGCGAGTGATCTGGACTTCCACATTCTCTTGAACCTGAACCCATGTAGCCTCATCGGACAGGCGAATGGTTGCTTGAAGTTCAGCAGCTGGCGAGAACGATGCCGAGCTGTTGAGGAATCCGGCCATAGCCAAAAAAGACAGTTGTGTTTGGATGTTCATGATTCAAAGGAGTTGTAAAGATTTGCTGATTTCCAGTTGGACGGACTGAAACTTTAGAGAATCAATTCCCTGATGTAATAGTGAATCCCTCGGTCCGGGTCAGGACGAATGGAGTGTCGGATCCGGGAGGTCCAGGTAATTCAACGGTGACGGTGTAAGTTCCTGCTGCAGCATTAGTGGGAATGGTCCAGGTGGCCTGGATTTCTGTTTGTGAAACTCGTTGAGCGCCGTTGATCGTGTAAGTTCCAACTGTCAGTGATTGAACCGGGACATTTGCAGGAGGCAATGGAGGCTGTGCTGATCCGTCCAACATGATCGTGATGCTGATTTGTTGTCCAGGGCTTCCTGTGTTGGGCGTCACAGAAGTGATGTTTCCTGTCATGCCGCCGCCGCCATTGTTTCCGCCGCCGTTGCCTCCACCGTTCGTCGCGCCGAACTCAGTTTCATCAAACGGATCAATGTCAGTCTGCCGGATCCGGTAAAAAGCTGCCGTGGCGCTGGCTTCGTTGTCGGTGATTTCTCCCGAAATGGTTCCTGATAATTTGGCGGATGCGATTTCTGTCCAATTGGATCCGGAAGGCGTTTCTGATTTTTCAATGACGTAGGATCCACCTTCCGCCCCGTTCCAGCGTAAAGTGATCGGACCATTCACAGATCCGTCATTCTTTGAAATGCCGGCCTCCACGGGACGATTGGCTCCACCTTCAAACACCAGTACTGCGCCGTCTTCGATTTCACCAACAGAGGCCCCGACAGGATCGCCATGGAAGAACCGATTGATGTTGTACGGAAAAGCCGGAGTTCCATCCGATTCGATACTGACAAAATAAGCGTAAACGCCATCAGGAAATTCAGGAGTCGCACAAAAACGACCATTGTATTCATCCAGATCAAAATCCGTTCCCTGAGTTCGTCCTAAATCTCCCAGGTAATCATAATCTTCCAGGTAGTGTCCCAGAATGTACTCAGCGCTGACGGCTGGTCCGAATTGGGAAGAAGTCAAATCGACGGACCGGTTTTGAGCATCGGCTGCCCATTGAGGCAAAGTCGTTCTGCCGGTTTGATTCAAGTTGGCGGAACCGTGAGATCCATCGCGTTTGATGTAACCCGAAATCATCCGGCGGACCTCGCTGTTTGGATCATTGGCATCCGAGTAACCATAAGGACCGTAGATGGGATGGCCATCGTTCACCCAACCCAGGATCGGTGAATGTTCCGGAACTGAATTGGCTTCCGAGTAGAGTCCGGTGTTCTCGTTAAACTCGACATGATCACCGAGACGATGACGCAACGCGGGTGGGTTCGCATGGTAGTGGTAAGTCGCGCCGGCCTGGTGAGCGAAAGCCGGATCAAACGTCACACCTTCGTTGATATATGCATCGCGATTCCAGATACCGTCACCACGCAGTCCATTCACCGGGTTGGCATCTTGTCCGGAGGCATTGGTGTAGGAAAAAGTGTCTCGGTTATCAAACATCGCCACGCCATCCACGAAGTACCCGATCACACCTGCTCCAGTGAGAGTCTTTTCTACAGGAACGCCAGGGTTTCTGGGGAACCGATGAATGGAAGCGGCATTCGCAGGAAAATTTCCGAAATCCTGAGTTTTGGCAGCATTCAGGTACCACGGTCCCATCGTATGAAAACCCAGTCCAGAAGTTTTGATATACACCCAGTCCTCAGACAAATACACCGCCTGCACGCCTGCATACACCGGAGTGTTCTGAACACCCTGCCCACGACTCCAGGTCACACTCGCATTACCGGCATTCAGCGCAGCGGTACTCTGATAAATGCGCGCATAAGAACCGGAAGGTGAAGTCAGCCAACTATCCGCCCAGGGATTTTGAGCAAAAGCTGAGTTTAAGCAAAGCATTGCTGACGTGACAGCGGTGGCTCCAACAAGGAGGCGGGATGGAAACAAATTGGTCATCATGATTCGGCTGTTTATGCAGACAATGAACCCATCGTCCAAGATGGGAAGCGGAATCCACAAGACGCGGTTCAATGTCGGTTGACTGGAATCACTGAACCAGATGGAAATAACAGAATGTGGGTGGATGAGATTACAGAATTGTTATGTTTCATTTTGCAACAATCGTAACCAACTGTAGTGAACGAAATGTAAATCAAGGTTTTCAACCAACAAAATGATTGCATTAACATTTCCCATTGAGAGTTAATGATTCTATGAAAAATCCCCCATTTACAAACAGTCCAGGCATGAAATTTGTGCCCATAGCAGACCGATTGGGTAATCCGTTGGTCGATGGTTTGGTGAGTGTATGGATGGTTCGGCGTAGAGATTATCAAGAATATGCTGATACGGAGCAGAATGTAGATGACTCCTGGCGCCATGCGACGGGAGCTCCAGGTCCAGGTCCGAATCATCCAGCAGTGAATATAAGCTGGAAAGACGCTTTCAGCTTACTGAGTTGGTTGACCACTTTGGAGCGCTCCAAGGGGATCATCAGAGCTAACGATCGATATTCTTTACTGACAGCTAAAGAGTGGGACAAGTGAACCGGCACGAAGTGGATTTGTCTTGAGGGGTTTTGCGTTGGTGGGAGCAATCCTGAAGATATTAACATGCGAATCAAAGGAATTTATCCTTGGGGCACAAAGTGGCCTCCTCCAAATAACGCTGGAAATTTTGGTGAAATTGAAGGTTATTCAAAAAAAAGCGGACGACTCCACTACAATACCTGTTGCGGCGTACCGAGGGGTGCGGTTAAAGAAGGGTGGCATGAAAATTTCCCAAGGCCAAAGGCCTGACACATACCAGCCTGGGCTGCCAAGCCCAGGTTTGGTTCACCACCATATCTCCAAGGGCTGAAGGCCCGACACATAAAAATCTTGTTCGATAAAAGATCCTGTATATGTGTCGGGCCTTCAGCCCTTTTCATTGAGGAGAATGCCGCCCTGGGCTTGGCAGCCCAGGCTGGTATGTGTCGCGCCGTTGGCGCTGGGGGCATTGAGTAAGAGTCTGAATAAGTCTTTTTGACATCCGAATTTTCTACCGCTTGCACCATTTTACGCCACCCTCCTTTAATCGCACCCCGTACCGAGGAAAAAAGTTTGGACTCTGCGATATTGCTGGAAACGTCCGAGAATGGGTGAATGACTGGAAAAACCATGAAATGAAATACAAGGTGTTGCGAGGAAGCTCATGGCGAGACGTTGAACCTGAGGATCTTTATTATTCCAAACGCTTTTTTGAAGCGGCGGACACACGTAAAGATGACTGTGGATTTCGATGTGTCTTGAGAATCAGAGAATAAAATGATTCTACAGACTTGAAAGTGTTTCATAATGAAACAAAGTGAATTGCTTTCCATAACAAGCAAAGCATCATTCTCGATGTTTTAAAATTCGGAATGTGATCAAAGTAGGTGGTGTCACCCCGGGAATGCTGAGCCCCTGCTCGGTCGGTAAGGCCTGCATGTGTGAGTCAGGCTTTACTATAAACAGTTACCCTCTTTGGCTTACGCCCCCAACATTGAATAAAGGAAAAAACTAGTCGTTGGTTTCATCGAGTTCGCTGAGATTGTGAGGCCCGGAATCTTTTGCTTCGCACAATTTTATCTGTAAATCGACAGCTTTATACAGCCTAGGAACTACACCGGTATCTGATTTTAACAATTTCCTGGCCAGTTCAATGGATTTATCGAAATCTGACAACCGGCGATTGAGTTCGATCTGCAGATAGATTGCCACAAAATACTCTTCCTCCATGGAATTATCCTTTCGCAAACTCTCTTGAGCGGACTTGAAGGAGGCAATCGTCATTTTTACATACTTCTCGTACAATTCCGGATCCTCCTCAGCTTCCCAGGATGCGCTGAGCAAAATAAAAGCGACATCGAAGGGCTCTTCTTTATTAAATAGCTGAATCTGAGAGAAGTAGAAGTAAGGCGTATTTTTGTGATCGATTTGAGTATACTTATCGGAGTAGACAAAAGTTTTCAGTTCCTTGATCTTTTCTGGTGACAGATTTTCGTCATAAATCACAAACTTGCATTTAGGGCATTGAGGCAACTTCCAAGGCTGAGCAATCGGCCCAATTTGTTTGAAATCAAGCCGAGTATCCAGCGCTGTTCCACTCAGATCTTGCTCAGCTTTGAACTCTTCGTCGCAGATTGGGCAAGTGAAATTTTGGATTTCACCTGTGTGAGCCAGTGAGGTGATGGGCTGAATTAAAGCTAAAAGGATTGTAGAGAAAATCTTCATTGTAAAACCACTATGGTTAAGGATGAGGGTTATGATTGCTAGTTCGATTAATAAATTGGGGGATTAAACAAAATTTAGACAATTTGTCCTATGGATTGAATCAACGCATTCCACTCGACACCATAGTAGAATTTAACGCACAAAGTCAGAAGTGACCTTGGCCCGATCTATTTGGCGTTGATTGATTTCGCGAGCAAGTCTTCGAAACATTCTCCTGTCCTTAGAAAAAATTTCGTCTGATTCTGAAAGTTCTAACAACAAATTAACAGCTCCGTAATCATTAATCAGATCTCGATATGCCTGTAAATCGGCGCCCACTTTACCCGCAGCCCTAGTAACTCTGTAGTAATCTCTCACCAAAGCTCTAGCGCCTAACCCTCTAGTGATTACTGAAGGGATTTTTGTCAAATTATCGCCTTTCTGGGCAAGATTATTCGAGGCTTCTGAGAGGGATTGTGTATCTTCAAGACCTTTATTTGAGCTCTATAGCGAATTGTGTGGATAAAATTTGAAAGCAAAAATCGAGCCAACACCTGGAATGAGTGAAAGAGGAAGAGGAGAAGTAAGAGCGGAGTTACCCACAGCCATGAGACCAGGCTCCGACGAGCTGAGAGGGCCCATTCTCGCCTGAGTTCCCATGACTATGTATAACTCCTTTAGGCATTTCAGGGATCCGTCCGCTGCTGAAGCGATGAATGGTCTGGTCTTATCCAGGCAGCTAAAAGAAAGTCGCGCGGGTTTAGAAATTTTTCCTATTTTCGTATCGCCATTTACCTCCTTGGCTCCCGTCTCAAATTTAATTTACCCTCTCCAATTCCTGCTACCCACATAAATTGACTTAGAGGCAAAGACTAGTTCCTTTCCAAAGGGGGCTAATTCCCCGTCCCTTGAAACAAATCGGAATTAGCTTTCTCAGAAAAATACTCCGCTCTGTGGGGCGGAGTATTTTTGTTTCCATTCTTTCTTCTCTGCTGAACACTCCCCACAGCATATGTCGATTCTTCAAATTATTGAATTTTCCGCCGTGGTTACCTCTGCCTTGTACGGAGCGCTGATCGCTCACCGTAAGGGGATGGACTTTGTGGGGCTGTTTTCTCTGGGGTTCGTGGTGGCTTTTGGAGGTGGGACGTTGCGGGATTTGTTTCTGGATCGGCATCCGTTATTCTGGATCGCTAACGGGCATTATCCGGTCATTGTGTTTTTTCTGACACTGGCAGGGTCGGTTTTGCCTGGATTGCTGACTCGGATTGAGAAGCATCTGGCATTTCCGGATGCTCTGGGGACGGGGTTGTTTACAATTGTTGGAACAGGTTACGCTCTGGACTCCGGAACGAGCTGGTTTGTGGCTTCTTTGATTGGAGTTTTGACTGGAACTTTCGGAGGGGTGATGGCGGATGTGATTTCCAATGAATTACCATCAATGTTTCGTCCAGCGCCTTTGCAGGCAACGTGCGCTTTTACCGGATCCTGGTGCTACATTCTGGGCATGCAATTGCCAGCGAGTGAAATCTGGGCTCTGCCGATAAGTATCCTGGTGGTGGTGCTGATGAGGCTGGCTGCGCTGAAGTGGAATCTCCAGCTCCCGTCTGCGAATCGGGAGCATGGGGGAGGAGGATTATGAATTAGGAATTGGGAGATTTTTTTTCGCCTCGCTGCCAAAGATCATTTGGTTTTCTTTTTGGCAGTGATCCAGTCTCTTGCTTTCAGTATTCCCAGTGTGAAGAGAAACGGAACTCCCATCAGCATAGCTTCCTTGGTCAGAGGGCGCACGATGCGTTGCATGGAAAATCCTTTTGATCGATGGCGCCGCTCGTGGCGGGCGTGTTCATGGTCTTCTACTTCTGAGTCTTCCCTTCCCTCAGCAGACTCTTGCAATTCCACTCTTTCTGCCACTTCTCTGTTGCGCTCGCGTTCCTGATGCCGGATCCCTTCTTCGCGTTTGGCGTCTGCCCAGGGAGTGGATTCGATGGGACTGATCGCCAGAGTGATTAGATATCCCACTAACAGAAGTACGACTATATGCCAGACGGTTTTGAGTTTCATGAAAGTCAGTTGTCGTTTTGTTTTGGTGCGGAGATTTACTTGCTCGATTTCAAATGATCTTTGATCCATTTCCAGTGCAGCGCGAGATGGACTCCGATCAGGACAAAGAGCAGGCCGGAGCTGATGTCGTGCATGGTGGCCCAGTAACCGTTGGGTTCTACAGAAATGCCGAGATTGGGCAGCGCCACTTCAGAAATCAGAAGTCCGGAGTAAATCGCAATCACCATCGTGAAATACAGTAACCAGTCCCAGATGTAATTGAACCGACGTTCTCCGCCAAGTTTACTGAAGAATCCAGTGGTCGTTTTAACGATCCAGGTCCAGTTCAACAACAGGTGAATGACAAATACCGGGATGAAAATCAAACTCAGCCATTCATGAGCAGGAATGCCCGTCGCGCCTGGCGCGGATACGATGACAAATAGAATGAACAGGGTGACATCCACTCGCCATTTTGGGCTCTTGCGGCGTTGAGCGGGCTGCTCTGTTTGTGAGGGTAGGGGTTCTGATTTTTCCATGGATCAATATCGGATGGATTGAATCCTTCAACTTCGGAAGACTCTATTCCTTGAGCGATTGAATGAAAAGGATGATAGATTCGATTCCATTGTCTCCCAGTATCCCGCTATAGGAAGGCATGCCGATGTCGGATGTCCCAAAACCCTGCACAATTTGTGACGTTGGGTTCATCAGGGACTCTTTGATGTAGTCGGCGTCGGCGAGTTGGTCTGGTTGATTCTCAAACTGTCTGTTTTTTCCATATAATCCCCAAAAGGTAGGCCCTGTCCGTCCTTCTAATGTTCCGTCAGTGGAATGGCAGGAGACACATCCGATATTTTCATAAATCTTCCGACCGGCTTCGATGGATGGCTCAGCGGGATTCAGTATTGTATCTGGGAGTGTGGCGGCTATGGCTCCAGTTTGAGCCTGCGAGAGAATGGGCTGGATCCAGTCGATTCCTTCCGCGTTGACGGATGACAACGCATCGGCCATTGGATCTAACTCGCGCACTGTCCAGAACAGGGTTTGGGAAATCTCTTGAGTGTCGGATGCTCCATTGGCGCTGTCAATAGTCGGGATTTTTAACTTCAACTCCAACTGATCGACTGACTGCAAATCTGCCAGTGCGACAAACATTTCCTGACCCGAAGGTGAGACACCAGCGGCCAGAACGGGTACGGCTTCCTGTCCGGGAGTTCCATCCAGTTTGAAATAACCGGATCCGTAACCTGAGGTTCTTTTATAGTTCCACATGGATGCGTTGAATCTTTCCAGTTCTTTGGAGATGGATGCTGAGACTGGGCGTTCCCATTTCATCCAAACGCCTTCCTGGGTGATTCGGACATCGAGCGGAATGGCTGTGGGCTGGCTGTTATCAGGCTGATAGCGAATGCGCGCCATGCCTTCCAGGCGCTTGGCTTTGGATCCCCAAATCTGAAATCCGCAAACGTACAGATCACCCGTGGTTGGGTGGATGCATCCATCAAGCAATGGAAAATCAAGTTCGAATGGCGCCCGCAACGACGCTCCCTGGATCCATTCTGGTCCATTGAAGCCTTCTTTGATTTCCGGATACACCACCGCAATGCCGGGTCCGAAATAATCGAGATATAATGGTCGATCGTTCAGGGGGCCAAGGTTGGACTCGGTAGACCAGATGATTCCGGCTCCCGATTGAACGATGCGATGAGGGATCCAGGCAGGTGGTTCCGTGACTTCCCGGTCCTGGAAGAGTTCCGGACGGTTACGAGGTCCGAATCCGTAGAACCTGTCCGGCTGAATCCAATGCACCGGT
>JAUIHU010000136.1 GCA_030432175.1 Verrucomicrobiia bacterium
TGGATCACTGAGTGGTCACAGTCTTTGACTTCGTCTGGTTTGCCTAATGCTACAATGTCCCCGTTGTAAATAATGGCAATCTGATCAGCGATCCGAAACGCCATGTCACGATCGTGAGAAACGACGACAGAAGTGGCTCCAATGCGTTGATTCATTTCCTGAATCTCCTGGCTGATCACTTTGGCTGACAATGGGTCTAACTCACTGGTTGGCTCATCATATAAAATCAATTGAGGGTCCATGACCAGCGCCCGAGCAATGGCAGCGCGTTTGCGCATGCCTCCCGAAAGCTCACTGGGTAGTTTGTTTTCGGCTCCTTCCAAACCGACGAGTTTCAATTTTTCCGAGACAATCTGATCAATTTCCTTGCTGGGCTTCAATCGGTGTTCACTCAAATATAGTCCGACATTATCGGCGAGATTTAATGAGTTCAGCAAAGCTCCCGACTGAAAAACCATCGCAATTCTGTGTTTACGGCGTCCGCTTTCATCTTTCGGAGCTTCTTCAATGGGGTGGCCATCAATCAGGATCTCCCCTGCATCAGCCGGTTCAAGTCCCATTAAGTGGCGCAATAAAACACTCTTACCGCTACCACTCGGCCCCATGACTACAAAAATTTCTCCCGGCTGAACTTTGAAACTGATCCCATTCAGCACGGTTTGAGTTCCGAAGCTTTTTCTCAATTCCCTGACCTCCAGCTCCAGCCCCTGACTGTGATTTGTGGAAGTGATTTGGGATGGATTTGTTTGAGTATTCATCATTCCAGAGTCAGGAGGATTCTTGTCAGGAAGTAGTCCAGGATCAGGATCATTACGATGGAGTTGACCACTGCTTTAGTTACGGTACGTCCGACACCGCGTGGGCCGCCGATGGTTTGGAGTCCCTGGTGACAGCACACCAGGCCAATTACAATTGCAAAGATAAAACTTTTGAAAATACCATTGAGAACATCTCCAAAATCGACCACGTCCTTCAGGTTATTGAAATAAGTCGTGAATGAGACATCAATCTGAGGGTTACTGTAAGCCACCAGAGCGCCGCCCATCCAACCGACGAGGATGGAGAAAACGACCAGAAAAGGTAAAGCAACCGAAATGGCGACCATTCGCGGCATGACCAGGTATTTAATCGGGCTGATGTCCATGGCTCGTAACGCATCAATTTCCTGATAAACACGCATTGAGCCGATTTCTGCTGACATTGCTGAGCCAATCCTTCCGGCAATCAGAATCGCCATCATGACGGGTCCCAATTCTTTACACATGGATAAACCGACCAACCCGCCAATGGCGCTGGACAGGCCACGCTCGGCCATTACTGGTCCTGTTTGCAGAGCCAGCACACCGCCGATAAAAATCGACAGAATCCCCGCCATCAGCAGGCTGCCATTGCCGATTTCAAATAACTGATCCAACGCCTTGTCCCGTTGCCTCCACAAATGAGGCAGCGACTTTATGACGTCCCACATCAGAACCAGGGCCTCTCCAATACTTTGAAACATGACTTATAGAAGTGGATTCTATGTGGATCTTTGAGAAATGGCAATGCACGATGTGTGAAAGTGAAAAAGCCTGATTTGCTTTTTGAAATCAGCTCTGAGAGGTAGGTGTTTAGGTAATTAGCGGGATTTCCAGGGCAAAATGGGCTCCTGTGGGTTGAGAGGCTGTATTGCTGATAAAATCCTTTGTGTGTGGAAGATAGCGAAGTTCTGCCCCAAGAATGCGAGCCATGCGAACTGATAAAGCCAGTCCCAGGCCGGTAGTAGGTTCTCCCTGGGTCGGCCGAGCATTAAGTTTTTGATACTTTTGAAAAAGTCGGTGCATTTCAGATGGTTGGATTCCTGGACCGCTGTCACTTACGAGAACCCTGATCAACGACTCATTCTCTTCCAGGTTGATTTCGACCCTTCCTTTAACCGGAGTAAACTTGATGGCGTTGGTCATCAGATTTTCCAGAATCCGGCGGATCCAATTTTCGTCGGACATTAAATGCAGGGCTGTCTTCCTTTTAGGGTTCCAAATCAACTCCTGACTCTTTGATTTGGATTGATGACGATAGAGTTCAACCAGTTGATCAATGATCTGGATCAGGTCGAAGTTTGTTGGATTGGGCGAATTGGCGCCTTCTTCCAATGCATCAAGATCCAGCAAATTGTTTAGAATGGAGAGCATTTCTTTAGAAGTGGAACGGATATTTATTCCAAGCTTCACCAGTTCGTCTGTTTCCTGCAGGGAGCCTTTCTCCAACATTCCACCAATCCCTTCCAGAGCCCAGACAGGGTTTCGCAGGTGATGAGCGGCAATTCTGAGAATTTCCTTCTTCTCGTTCAATGCTTCTTCAGTGGATCGAACTTGTTGTTTTAATGCGTCACGTGTGAATTTCAGATCCAGGTGCGAGCGGACTCTGGCGAGCAGTTCGGGCGCATTAAACGGTTTGGTGATGTAATCGACACCGCCGGCTTCAAAGCCTTTTAATGTTTCGGAGGGTTCAGTTGCTGCCGTCAGAAAAATAATCGGGATGTTGCTCCATGCATCATTGGATTGAATCATTTTGCAAAGGGTAAATCCATCCATGCCAGGCATGCGCACGTCCATTAGTATCAGATCTGGGGGATTGTTCCGGATTCGGTCGAGCGCCTCTTCGGGTTGCATGGTGAAAGCGACCTGGAAGCCTTCCTTGCGAAGGATGGAGCCAACAACCTGAATGTTCTGTGCGACATCGTCGACGATGAGGATATATGCCTCGTCAGGCGAGAATGATAATAAATCCCGGGATGCAGAATTTAACATGAAAATTAATTATTGGGTGAAGTTTGTGTCGGATGGAATCCCATCGATTATTTTTATCTGACTCTTCAGCCAGACGTTGAGTTCATCCAGATCTTCCGCAATGGCAGCGACATCGAATGATCCGGCTGTCTTGTTCAATCTTTGAGCCAGCATTGTGAGTTCGGGGCATTTTTCAGTATGAGAAATTTTAATCAGATTTTCTGAGAAGTTTTCAATTTCGTCGATGTTGGAACGGCTTTTAACCTGAAGCAGCTCTTCGAGCAAGGACTCCAGACGAGAGTGGCTCAGGGAAGTTTTTAGTTGGTTCGCGTTTTCATCGGCTTCATTGGCTCCTGGAGTTTTAACAGGTTGATTTCTTTCTGCCTCAGCAGGGACTGTCAGGAGAGCATCTTGATCAACAAGGACCTGGCTGGGTGGGGATTCCTGTTGATGGGATTGATTCAGGTGATGATTGGTTGACGGTTGGGTATAGTCTGAGATTTTTGTTTGAGGGAAAGTCGCTGTGAATACACTTCCCTGACCTTCGATCGAATTGGCTTTGATAAAGCCATCCATGGCGTGAGCCAAACGCTGGGAAATTGCCAATCCGAGTCCAGCTCCGGTTGATTCTCCGGAACCAGGCGCTGTACTTTGGGAGAATGATTCAAAAATACTTTCCAAATCTGACTCCGGGATGCCGATCCCGGTATCCTTGACCTTAAGAACGAGGCTGGTAATGTCTGGACCAGTTGTATCGGCGTCAGCATGAATAGTGATCGAACCCTGGTGGGTGAACTTTATCGCATTGCCGATCAGGTTAAACAGAATCTGTCGGAGTCGTTGTGCATCCATCTCCAGATATTCAGGAAGATCGGGATCAATAACCGTACGCATGGCGAGGCGTTTTTTTTCAGCCTTCTCTGAGAAAATCAGCGTAACTTCCTCAATGATTTCGCGCACAGAAACTGGTTTTTTCTCAATGCTCAACTTGCCGGCCTCAATTCTTGAAAGGTCCAGGATGTCATTGATCAGTTGCAATAAACTGCGACCTCCTGCCGCAATGGCCTTCAAGAAGACTTGTGTTTGCTGAGGGCGTTTCTCATTTTTGAGTAGTTCAGCAAACCCAATGATTGAATTCAGCGGGGTGCGGATTTCGTGAGACATGTTGGCCAGAAATTCCGACTTGGCGCGATTGGCTCGGTCCGCATTGTCTTTGGCGGCAATCAATTGTCGGTTGGATTCAATCAACTCTTCAGTTCGCGCGAGGGCTAATTGTCGTTGTTTCTGGTAGCGGATTAATAACCAGATAATCAAGGCAACTATACCCAGAGCGGCGCCGGAAGCCGGTAGATAAAACACAGGACGTTGCGTCCAATAAGGAAGAACAGCAAGAGAGACAGTGATGGGTTTGGAATAATTCAAAAACGGATCAATGACCTGAACTTCAAGCAAGTAATTACCTTTGGCTTCCGGTGTCCAGGTAAACGTAGAATCATAAGTCAAGTCGCCCCAGCTTTCCCATGAATCGGAACCTCTCCATTTGGCAGCCCCTGCCACTGGTGTCTTTTGATTATCGGATCGACGGACCGGGCGGATTCTATACCGATACTTTTCTTCCCTCACAATGGCTTCAGGAAAATCGGCCTTGATTTCTATTTGTATTTTTTTGTTTGTCGTAGCTGAAAACGAACTGTTCCCCTCGCGAATCAGGCTGGTTCCATCAAACAGAATATCTCTGATTTCAGGAGGAGAAGTTGGGATATTGAGTCGGGTGAATCCGTTGATGTTCGATTTCAACCAAAGAAAACCCTCCTGATTCGCAAGAGCTTCTGAGTAAACGGCTTGACTTAACCCGTCCCGTTTATCCATCGAAGACCAGGTCAAACCATCAAAGCATGAAATTCCACCACTGGTGCAAACCCAGATCACACCATCCGGAGTTTCATCAATTGACAATATGCTGTCATGGGATAATCCATGCTCTCGCTTGTATATAATATAATCAGATTGAGCTGGCCCCATTGGATTCTTTAAAGATGGTTCAGGGTAAGGCTTGTATCGGAGTAGGCCATTCGGGGTTCCTACCCATAATTCCGAAACTGACCAGTGGATCGCGGTAACCTTGTTAGAATTCAGTTCTTCAGGAAGCGGAATTGGGAGGCGAATACTCAAGTCATTCAAAGACTGAAAAATCAATCCATCCTGGGCAGTCGCCAGCCAAAGGTCGCCATTGGAGTCCAGGGTAAAGTCTTCGTAATCGGTGAGTGTTGGAACTGGTAGCAGTGGGTAGAATCGACGGGAAGCTTTGTCAGCGCGATATAAGTTATTCTGCGAAAGCGCCAGAAGATTGCCTGCCAGATCCTCGAAACAATAGAAAACCCATTTCATATTCATGTCACAGGCAAAAGGAAGAATGGCATCTCCCTGCTTCAATAACGGCGGATGAGTTTCCCTGATGATCCACAGATCCCCGTCTTTGTCCTCGTAGGCGCTATGGCATTGCGCTCCAAGATCGTCTGGGTTAAAGATGATTTTTTCTGCGGAATCATCAGTCATTTGGTAAAGCCCATCAAGAGTGGCCAGCCACACGGTTCCTGACTGGTCAACGGTCATGTCTATAGCCAGAGTGTTGGGTATGCCGCTTGAGGCGCCATATTCAATCAGTTGGTCAGGATCATACACGGAGAGTCCTTTCAGAGTTCCGAACCAGATTCGATCCAGGGGATCGGCCCAGACGGAGAGAACATGTTTTCCCGCAAGCCCATCTGCTGTTGTATAATGTTCATAATGCCCGTTGGACCAAACACCTGCTCCAGTCTTCGTTGCTATCCATACATTACCATTGGAATCCATACACATGTCGTTTATTAACGAGTTGGGTGGAATCCCGTTGGAACTATCGTAATTCCGGAAGCGCTGCCCGTCCCAAACGCTTAACCCGACCGTGGTTGCAATGTATAAGCTCCCGGCAGGATCCTGCTCTATGGCGACGATATCCTCACCGACCAATCCGTTGGTCATGTTAAATACCTTAAATTCTCCGGTATCGGGATGATAGCGGATGAGTCCTGTCCCTACACATCCAAACCATAATGTTTCATCAGCGGCTTCAAAGATTGCGGTTACTGGCGCCGACATGCGGGGAAGAATATTGGTCCAGGTTTCGGATCCAATATCAAACAATGCAGGGCCATCAGCTCCTCCCATCCAAAGCCTGTTTTTTGAATCCAGATAATGAGTGAGCCAGTTTTGATCTTCGAACTCGTCGGGAATTGGAATAGGTTTCATTTCGACTTCGTCCCAATAGTAAAGCGCCTGAGGTGTCAGTATATAAATCCCTCCAAGCCGGTCTGGTTTGATTTGGCATCTTGAAAAAATTTTATTCCGGACGATCTCCGGAAGTAATTCAAAGGAACCTCCAGAAAGCTTGGAGACACCACCGATTTCTCCCGTTACCCAGATGGTCCCGGAATCATTTCCAATGATTTGCCTGATTTCTTCTGACGGAAGTCCATCAAAGAAATGAAATTCCTTCCAGAGTCCTTTGCTGGGAGCTGAAAATTGAATTTGTAAAGAATGGCTGGTAGGAAAGCCGTCCTGCCTCAATCGGACCGGACCTTTAGTTAAACGATTTAATCCGCTGATTTGAATGGCATCCCTGAAATTATACGGCTGGATTTCATAAAAATAATTTTCAAATTGCCCTACCAATAAAGAGCCGAAATTTTCTTCATTCAATCGTATTTCAAATTCTCCGAGTTCATCAGTGCGCCCCAGCCAGGTTGTTGAGTCTGTGTTTTGACAATATAAAGGGGTCCAGGGGACTGGAGATCCATCCATGTGATGCACCGATCCACGAATCAGGTTTTGCATCGAGATGTGGATGGCTATGTCTTTTAATCCTGCAACAGGAATCGACTTTTTGGGCAGCACATCCGAATGCCCGTTCAGGATCACTATCCAATCCAACGGATCTTCTGAAAACCGGGCAAATTTTCTAAAGTAACCGTCAACATCACAATCTATTAAGATGGGCGCCATGCCAGGATGTCTCAGCTCCAATTTCGCGTTGGCAGCCGGGAGTCCGTTCGACAATAAAATCTGCCCGGAAAGCTCACGAATTGGAGGCGCTGTGGTATTGGGGCGAACGGATGTTTTCTGGAAAACAGGTTTTCCTTCTGACTTCAGCTCAATCTCCGCGTATCCACGGTCCAGAAGAGTCCCGTCATCAAAACTCCAATACGAGACCAGACCTTGTTCAGTCCCGCTCAATCGCAGGTCCATCCATTCTGCGATCTGATCTTGTTCGCGTTGGTGATCCCATACACGTATTTCATCGACGGCTCCGAAGAACTTTTCGTTCTCTTCCCAATGAACCCCACCTATCAACATCACCGGCGATTCCGGCAATCGATTCATTCCCTCCTTAAAAGCGCTGGACCGACCGATCTCTTTTCCATCTGCATACAGCGTCATTCCATCGGGTCCCAGGGTCAATGCAATGTGTATCCATTCCTGTGGCAGAATCGAGTTCAGTGTTTCAACCATTTGAGTTGAAAAATCAGGACCGGTAAAGAATGCTCTGAATGACGGGTAACGTCTTGGATTGTTCAATCCCAAAGCGTTGTATTTGTTACCAATGGTCAGTGGAGGTGAGTAAAGCAAGGCGGCGTCCCATCGGATCCACATCTCCAGAGTAGCTTCAGTCAGATCGCGATAAGGTTCAACAGAAGCAAAGAGGAAAGCTTCGGCGTCGTTGAAGGTGACAGCCTGGTTTTCCGGATCAGATACCTTTAATTCTGGGGCTACTGTATTCTGCGGAAACTGTTGGCCCATTAAAGAACTTGCGCCCCAAACAGTCAAAAGACATATTACCGACGCCGCGAATCGCCCGGTAAGGCGTGTGGTTATTGGGTTTGATCGGGAAGCGTGGCTTTCCTTCATGATTAAATAAACAAGCAGGTTTCCTCTTGGGGATGGAGATTTATCCAAATTCAACAGGATAGAACAGAATTTTTTGATTTAGTAATATTGCAGTAATGGTTCGAGTGGCGCTGATCGAAGATGAGACTCTAATTCAACAATTGCTCTCTCTTTCATTTCAACAGGATCCGGATTTTGAGTTTCTCGGAGCATCGGAGGATGGGCCGGCGGGGATTGAGTTTTGTCTTGATGTTAAGCCCGATGTGGTCTTGGTGGACATGATCTTACCGTCTTTGAGTGGTGTGGAGGTGGTGGATCGACTGAATGGTGCAGGTCTGCGATGTCTGGCCATGTCAGCGTTGAAAGACCCCGGACTGATCAGATCCGCTCTGCAAGCTGGGGCATTGGGTTTTGTTGAAAAACGCGCTCCTGTCGAGGATTTGAAGAAAGGACTGAAGCGCGTCGCCAGTGGTGAGAGGTATTTAGGAGAGGAAGCGATCCACGCCATGACGCTACAAGAAGACGAACCCGAGAGTCGCAAAATCAAATCGCTGACTCGTCGGGAACGTGAGGTGCTGCGTGAGGTTGCCAGGGGATATTCGGTCAAAGAGATTTCCTCTCGATTGTTTATCAGCGAAAACACGGTCAAGATGCACCGTAAGAATTTGCTGCAGAAACTGGGTGTGCATGACGCTGTCGGTCTGGCTCGGTTTGCTCTGAAACATCACCTGGTGAACTGATCTCCATATTTTTCCAGTCCGGCTCCGGCGCCGAATCTGGTAACACTTTTCCAGGATTCATAATATTACAATGATCCAATGATTCTTTAACCGCACGCAAGGCAGTGACGGCTGTGGCTCCGTTTTCTTCTGTCAGTAGATGTTTTAAATGACTGCCAACCGCATGGTGATGTGTCAGGGTCCCTCCAGCTTCCAACATGGCGCGTGTGACGGCTTCTCTGATCTTTTTGTGTTGTTCAATCTCCATCCCTTCAATCTCAGGACATACCAAAATAAAATAGATGGAGGTCCCGGTTTCATAAACGTGCGACAAGTGACACATCACATACCCGGACACATCCAGTTCATCCCAAGTCTTTTGCATGGCTTCCTGAACATACTCATAGAGTGGTTCAATATTGGACCAAACAGTCGCCGTTTCCGCAGCGTCCCCAATGATGCCATGCGAGTAAACCATGTCCCGCATCAGTGGAAACTGAAATACTTCGTGGTACCACTTGGTTCCCGGACCTTTCCCTAAAGCCACTCCTCCGTTCCTGGATACAACTCTTCGGATCCCTTTTCGCTGGGCGTAGGTATTGTCCTTCGACCCTTCAATGCAGACGAACAGCAGGCATTGTTGTGCGGGATCAAATCCTTTCACGCTCTTCAAGTACCATTTCATTCCTTTGGCCAGCATGGTTTGAAATGGAGGTTCTTCTCTGGCAAGACTTGACACAAACGCCATCTCCTTTGCGTCCATGAGTCGCGCCAGTCCTGGGAGGCATTCATCCTGAACAAATCCTCGAAGCGCCGCGATCCCATCCGAGAAGGTTGGAAACATGAATGCCTGAAATTCACGCACTTCAGGCAGTGAGTGCACTTGCATCGTGGCTTCTGTGATGACTCCAAGGATCCCTTCCGAGCCGGCGAGGATGCGATTAAAATCCGGACCAGCGGATGAGGCCGGCGCTTTTTTGGTTTCAATTGTTTCGTCGGGCCCGGCATGGCGCTGGACCC
>JAUIHU010000137.1 GCA_030432175.1 Verrucomicrobiia bacterium
CGAGCGCTGCTCGAGATTTCAATGTTTCTTGCCCATGATTCGATGCATCAGCGGTTGGTAGTCCCGGTAATCCGGAATCACCACATCCGCTCCGACTGAGCTGAGTCGGTCTCGCTTCCAATTATCTACATTTCCTGATCCGTTATTAGCCTCATCACTCGCTACAGCAACGGCATAACCACCCACTTCTTTCGTGTTTTCGATTTCCACATACCCATCACCGAATGCAATCAGATTGGCTCCTGAAATCGAGTTTTCCCTCAAGATTCTCTCGATAACCATCTTTTTGGAGAACTTCTTGTAGTCGTCCTGTGCTCCATAAATATGCGGCCCGAAATATTTGACAACATCCAGTAACTCAGCCTCCTGGCGCACATAAACCTCATCTGTGCCGCTGGCCAGATAGAGGTGAATTCCCTGAATACTCAGGAATTCAAGTAATGATCGAACACCATGAACTAAATACTGATCAGGATTTGCGACTCCTGACTTCAGCGATTCCTGGCGGGACTGGATGCGCAGATCAAGTCGGCGCAAGTACTCTTTTTTGTACCAGAGCGCTTCCTTTGGATCTCCTCCTCGCTCTCGAACACGGTCAGCGAACTGAATCATCTGGTAAATCGTTTGTTTTCCATTCAGCCGCATGATGTCGTTATAGACCAGTTGGCGACGCGCTGATTCTGACTCTTCCTCAATGCCGGGAAGGAATTCGAGCATCATTGGAACCATTACCTCGGGCCAACCCTCTCGGATCAGTGAGATGGTGCCATCAAAATCGAAAACAGCGTGTTGGATATCAGGTCGAGGCTCATCATGGGTGAGCCATTCAACTGAGCCTTTAAATGGTGATGGTGAATCTTGAATCGCAGATGCCATAGCAATGGGCATACGAGTCAGACTTCCAAATGTCAATCACTGGCGGCTGTAGGATTTGAAATAAGAAATCGATATTTCAAAGAGCGCTTTTAAAAAGAAGGAATAAAACTTGAGGCTTACCAGCGAAGACTGAAGCTCTAAGTCATTGCGAATCATCATTGAGGGACTGTTTTTGAATTAAAACTGATTGCTCCATCAATAATAGAGTGTGCCTGACCTGATGAAGCTGAACCCTGAATTTCTGGACTCTGAATTCAGAATTGAGTAAATAACCCGACGGATTGAATGGGCGAGATAAAAGATTGCAACCTGGATTTCTGATCTTTTTGAACCCGATGCTGAAAGGATCAGGTTTAAAAAAGTCTCTTGAGGGTTTGACCTGGGATCTGGGCTGAAGAGCGCCAAAAAAAATCCGGTAAACCAGGCGTAACGACTTAAGACAAAGGTAATTTTAAAGAGCTGAGCTTTGCATTAATGAATCGATCTAAGCTGAAAGATAAATCCGCAAGTTTTTTGATCATAGGAGCAGGAGCCGTTGGGAGTGGCGTTGCATATACCCTGGCCAAAGCTGGTTTTAAAAATGTTACCGTACTGGAAAGGGAGAACGATGTAGCCAAAGTTACCACTTCTCAGGGAGCTGGCTTATGTGGTCAGGTCAGGAATTCAATTGATCGAGTTCGCCTCGCTATGCGGTCCGTTGCGACTTTTAGAGAACTTCAGAAAGACTCCGTGGCGCCTCCAGAATGGCGTGAAGTGGGTTCGTTGAGAATCGCCTTAAGCGATGAAAAAAAACAGGATTTTGTAAAATTGGCCAGTATTTGTCAGGGTGTTGGTTTGAATACCTCTTGGTTGTCCGCTGAGGAAACCGTCGAAAAATGTCCAGCTATTGATGTGAATGAAATTGCTGGATCACTCTGGTGTCCATCCGATGGGTATTTGACTCCATACCGTTTGGTAAAATCATACGAGAGGCAGTGCATTAAAATGGGATGCAATTTTGTCATGGGGGTGGAAGTGAATTCGTTTTTAATGGATGGTAGCCAAATTCAGGGTGTTGTGACGCAAAAAGGAGATTTTGAAGCAGATTTCACGATTCTGGCTGCTGGCGCTCACGCCTACCCACTGGCTCTGAAAGCCGGTTTGGAACTGCCTGTTGTTCCTGTCAGACATGCTTACTTTGTAACAACACCTTTAACTGATTGGGATCCGGATTGGCCTTGTTTGAGGATTCCCGAAATGTCAATTTACGGACGTGTTTCCAATGGTAGCTTATTGTTAGGCGGCTGGGAACGAGTAGGGCATAGTATGGACCCTCGCCAACTGGCTTCAGAAGAGAATAGCCCTTCAATTCGAACTGATTGGGGAGTGCTTTTAAAATTTGAACGAGATTTTGCTAAGCTTGTGCCAAATATATTGGGCGCCCAAAAAGCTAAAGTAGCAAAAGGATGGCCTACATTTACTCCTGATGGACATTTCATCATTGGAGAATCTACCAAGCGGCCTGGCCTGGTGATGGCGGTAGGATGTAATGCTCATGGAATTTCCGGTTCAGCCGGAATAGGTTCCCTGCTGTTAGAAGCCCTAACCTCTGAAACTCCATCAAATTATGTGACCAGCCTTTCTCCTGATCGATTTTCTGAAAACTGTGACTGGTCTTCCTCAGTTAAGGAAGCTCGCTCGGTTTATGAGCATTATTACAGTGATTAATTCATGGTTGGATCCTCACCATTGTTGACTCACCAACCCCAGTCCGGATCGAACCTGCCTCGGGCGCTCTGATATAAAGCCAAATTTTGCAACTGTTCGACCCGAGCATCGATTAAGTTCACCGAGGCGCGAATCGTAGCCTGCTCTCTGAGATTGAGTAGTAAAAGATTGCTCTGTCCCAAATCCACTCTGTCTTGTTCTGCTTGTTGTAATCTCAATGCCAGAGCTAATTCTTGATCCCTGAGTCCTACTCGCTCTTGAGTTGCCTGTATCGCCTGGAAGGTATTGTTCAGTCTGGCAAATGCCTGATCCTGCATCAAGCGCAGCTTTTGATTGAGTGACTCCACTTTGGCTTCCACTGCCTTGATTTTCCCCCTGGCTTTTCGGTTAAGAAATGGAAACTCAAACTCCAACAGAAACCTGGCCTCAGTTTCCTGATCCGATTTCCCTCCATCACCCTGGTCTCTCGAAAGAGAAGCGGTTAGATCCAATGAAGGAAGTCTTTTGTTTTTTGCTAATTTCAATTCTACAGATTGAAATTCCAGTTCTTGGCGGAAAACTCTAATTTCGGGATGATACTCCGCCCAGAACATAGCGGAAGATTGCGGATCCGGAACTTTACTGAGATCCACCTCAGGAATTGCCCCAGGGGATTGGGAAGAAGAGAGTGTTAATGGTTCTCCGTTTTCATCTCGGAAATAAATCGATAATTTAAGAGCAGTTTGTTCCAGGTACCGTCTGGCTGCGACAACTAGAGCTTTTCTTTGGACGATTAATCTTTCATTATCGATTTCTTCAACTTTTGGAGCTTGTCCCAGTTGGACATTGTCCCGGATGGCCTGGTCTCGATCTAATGTAATTTTCAGTAACTGTTCATAGACTTGAAGTTTCAAACCAGCGCCCACCCAGGACCAGTAGGCGACAGCTGTATCAGTCAGCAGTTGGAGTTCGGTTAACGCTACCTGTTCCCTAGACTGGTCGATACGAGTGTCTGCCTGTTGAACAGCTCCACGCACGTCATCAATGGCTCGGTCTCTTAAAATCGGCGTCCTGATGCCTGTAAAAAACTCGCCGTTGTTTAGAGTTTCTAACTTTTCTTCATAGACAGGAAAAAATCCGTTGCCCTGCCGGTAACCTCCAAAAAAGCTGGTCCCCCAGTAGGGAGTTGGCTGTTCCAATTTGGTTTCGAAGTAATCATTCTCATAATACCCTATAGCGTCTTTTCTAACCTGGCTATTCAGCTTCAAATCCCAGCCACCCTGAGCTGCCAGACGATTTGCTTCGGCTACTTCCAGGTCCCGAAGAGCTGCAATAATCGAAGGGTAATGAATACGGGCCGAGTTGAATGCATCAGATAATGTTACAAAATTGGTTTTGGCGGTCTCAGTGGACTTCGTTTTTGGATTTAACAATGAAGCTCCTGGTAGCATGTCCGTAGAAAGACTGGTTACTTGAGACATTTCAGGGATAGCCTCCAGTTCACTCTGAGCAAATGAGCTGAAGACGCTAAACAACGTTAGGGACGCATACCCCAGAAATTTAGACAAATCACGTTTCATTTTCAGTCTGCAACTTATCTTGACATGATTAATCATTACGCCTCTTTCTCAGAAGTTGATTTTTCAGCTTTCTGATCACCGCCTTTGGAAGGAGCGCCAGGCAGTCCTGGCGGAAAGCCATTGAATTGACGCCACAGCTCAAACCCAAGAGTGACCTTGTTCAGCAATACCCATCCCTGAGCCTTGGCTCCCTGTCGAAGGTACTCATGTGAAGGCCATTCTTCACCCTGTTCAGGAGTCACAAGAATTCTGAATTTTCCTTGTCCATTATCACTTTCATCCACGACTGCAACTTTGCCTCCAAAAGTTCCAACGGCTACTGAAGGCCATCCGCTGAATTGTATCGCAGGCCAACCTTCAAATTGAATGCGCACCGTATCTCCTTCATGAATGAGCGGCAGATCGTTTCCGTCAATGTAAAGCGCTACTGAACGGGATGCTGTCCGGGGAGCCAGTGTGGCCAGAGGATATCCAGGTTTGACCAAAACTCCGCCTTCTCCAGCAGCCCGTCGCAAGATCTGTCCACTTCTTGGAGCGCGGACCAATTGACTGGCCTGCTGTGCGAGACGCACATCAATTTTTGACAACGCCTCACTCGCCTTGGCTTCTTCCTGAACATATTTTGCATATTCCAGACGCGCTTTTTCATAATCCAGCCTGGAACTTAATCCTTTTTCAAAAGCCTTCTCCTGACGTTCGAGATTGATTCTGGAAGTATCGGCAGCCAGTTTGGCCGTTTCCAGGACTCGAGTCGCCGCATCATGTTGCTCCTCTAATCTCATCAAGATATTAGGATCATTGTCCAGTATCTCAACAATAGGATCGTCAGCCTCGACGTAGTCACCTTCCTTGACAAACCATTTCCCTAGCCGACCAGAAACCAAAGCATCGACCGTCTGCACCCGTTCATCAGGAGAAAAGGCAATGACTTCGCCATACCCTACTGATGTCTGCCACCAGGGTGTGAAAATAAGAATCAGCACAAATCCGATCAGCAGCAGAATCATCGAGACTGCCATGATCCGCAGAGTCCATTTGCCTTTAACGAGTTGCATAGACCGAGACTCAAGCGCAGCTTTCTCGGTCATTCGGAGAATCATTCTTTTCATAAACTGTTTTCTGAATCTAATTTCGGCCGGCATTCCAACCGGATTCTCAATTTTCCATCTCGTTTAACGTAATTTTCTGATCAAATTTTTCTGCTACATCGGGTTCATGAGTCAGCGCCAGAATGGTTGTTCCATAATCATTTGCGCACTCACGGATTCCGTTAAGTATTTGGCTTAATGTTTCATCATCCAAGGCGTCCAAGGCATCCTCAATGACCAATAGCTTGGGTTTCGCCAGGATGGCTCTGGCAAAAACCAGCTTCCAGGCCTGAGAAGTGGAAAGAGGGTGGTAAAGACCAGTCAGTTCTGTGCGCCAGCCATCGGGTAATTGTGAAATATCTTCAGTCAACCCCACTGCCTCTAAAGCTTTCCTGGCATCGGCATGTGGAATTTCCGCGTGATCCAAAGTTATGTTGTCAAATATAGAACCTGGAAAAAGCTCGATATCTCGAACCAGAGTGACTTTTTCCCTCAGTTCGAGAGGGGACCAGTCCCTTAAGTCGACACCAAGAATTTCAACTGCCCCAAAGGCTGGTCTTCTTAATCCCAGAATGGTATTTGCGATAGTCCGTTTAGACGATTTATCATTTTCAAAAATCGCGGTGTGTTTTCCGGAAGGTAAGGACCAGTTGGATTCAATCAGGATGTCTTTGTGGGCGTGAAGGCGGGAAAGCTTTAACTTTCTGAATTTCACCAACGGACCGTCAGTGGACGACGGGGAATCCTGATTTGCTTTTTGCAATAACGGTTTGGCGTCATCAGGAGAGTCCTCACTGGGCAAAGTAAAAAGGTATCCCAGTTTGTCGGTTGAAGCGACCAGGTCATAAAACGACTCCAGATGTTTTCCCAGTTTGGACATACCGGCAGCAACGGCTCCCATGACAATTTCAGCGGCGACCAATTGTCCCAGCGTCAGTTGACCCTGAATCACGAGATATCCACCAACACCCAGCAATGCTGCAGTCGCCAGGGCCTGCAAGCCGAGAGCGCCAGCTGTTTGTCGAAACAAAATGTTAAAATGAGTTCTTCGTTTATTGATGTAGCCGACCGTCAGATCGTCAGTCCGGGTCTCGGCATATTTGACACCGACCGTGGATTTGAAAGTCAGAGGACTCTCTGTGATTTCCTGAAGCCAGCCAGCAACTACCAGCTTTGCCTTGGATTCCTGAATACTGGCGCGAATAGCTCCACCACCGAGTCCAAAAACGATAATCGCTAAAGCTCCAATCAGGATTAAATCGAAGACGAGCAGCAAAGGGTGATAGACTGCCAGGAGAGTCATACCAATCATCAACTGCATCGCCACACTCAGACCATCTACCAGTAGAGAGGAGAATGCCTTCTGGATAGTCATGACTTCAAAGAATCGGTGAACCCAGCTTGCAGGAGCTGAATCATCTCTTAATTGATCATTCAAGCGAGGCAGGAGACGTCCCATTGCCATGGAAACACGCGCAAAAATACGTCGCTGAATCAGCTCAACGACATAAATCTGGAGTAGATTAATAATCGCCGAGCAGCTCAACAACGCCAAAGCCAGCGCTGTCAGAACGACAACTGGTTGAATCAGGGTGCCGAAAGCCACATTATTAAATAATGCCTGCGCAGTGATGGGAACAATTAAGTATAGCAATCCCATGATCAGGCTGTAGACCAAAGCAACCCCAATATCCTTCTTTTCAAGCGCCAGAAAATTCCAGACCAGGCGGATTGCTCCAGAAGGGCTCTCAGGTTTCATCGAATGATCATTTGAACTGACGTTCGCTGAACTCATTATATTTTAAATCAGTTATGTCGTTATTTTCGTGAAATAAAATTCGCGAATGCGTTGTTCCTATACACCATGTTTGAGTGAAATCCAGTCGAGATGTGAAAAAAATCAAGAAATTTGCTCACGGTTTAGGAGATTGAATCTGCGGCAGTACCAAGTAGATTAAACTTTTTAGTGATAATGAAAATTGAGTTCCAGATCACGAAAGTCCTGGCCTACTTCTTTGTGCATTTCCTCTGGCCAGGGAGGGTGTGGGGCAGTTTCCTGGATGGCTCGTCTGCAATATAAAGCCAATATGCTTGGAGTGTCATGTTTTGAAATAACCAATCTGGATATGCGGCCATCTGAGTGAAGCCTGAATTTCAGTTGTACCCTTCCCAATCCTCTTGCGGTTGAACTCCGCAAAATGTTTCTCCAATGTTTTTCAATCACCCGAAACATGATGGCGTCGTAGGCTCCGTAAAGTGTGGATCTCGAACTGAGACTGGAATCCATTGAAAACTTTTCTGATCCACCTTCTTGTCGGGTCAATTCGCTTTCTAAAGAAGCTTGCCTCATTTGGGCTTCCGCGAGAGTTCTTGGAGGCCGCCTTGGACTGGGTGTTTTTTCGCCTTTTTCATCTCCAAGGGCTGCTTGAAGCGATTTTGCTTCATCTTCTTCCTGGTCACGAATGACTGCCTGCGTTGTTGCGTTATCTCTTTCCTCCAAATCCCAGCCTCCGACTTCACTTGGATCACTCACTTTCTCTGGCTCAGCATCGGGTTGACCAACGCTGGCTACCGAGTCCTGAGCCATCACTGGAGATGTGGCCTGAGCGCCCTCAGTGGCTTCTGAACTGGGGTTTTCCATCACACGCAGAACTTCAGATTGCGTTCCATCAATACTGGGCTGTTCCTCGGTTTGGTCAGCCATATCCGCTGCTTCTGAGTTCTGCGCAGAATAATATGCAGCGTCTTCTGGCGCTTCCTCAACAGCAGTTTCCGGATTGACTTCAACATATACCAAACTCATGTCCAGTGGTGGCTCCTCCACACTGGCCAGATTTTTGAGTTCCTCCGATGAATTTTCGTCCAGCGATCTCAACCAGGGAGCCAAGGCGTCTAATCCAATCAGCAGAAGCAAATGAGCAAGAGCAGATGCCCACAGCGCAATCCTGAAACTGGAGTTGGAAGGTTGAGGTCGCCTCATTCCGTTTAATCTAATGGATCTCAGCGTTGATCCAAGCCACAAAATTGGGAACTCCCTGGATTATCAAACCGCTTCTTTTTCAGTTTCTGCTTTGTATTCCAATCTTCGATAGTTCAACGCCGCATGACAGATAGCCAGCGCCGCATCCAAAGCCTGCGCAGAAGATTTGATTTTTTGTCCAGTCTTTGGCTTAACTCCCTGCATGGTGCATTTGATCCAGGGCCTTTCCCCGGAAGGAAGTGTAGTGGCGGCATTTTCAAGTTTCCAGGAGATCGATTCCCTTTGAAAACGGATCAATGCCTCCCATGCGTGACTGATATCTGATGCGGGCGACCAGCTTTCAATCTCACTTTCGTAATCCCGTCTCAAAGTCCAGTACTGCATTCGGGCTGATCCCGGTTTATCCCGCCGCTCCACTTCACAGACTTCTAAGTGTGGGTAAATGTTCAATGCTCTGTAGTCTTCCGGAAAATGAGTTCTCTTCACTTGAGCGGGGGAAGTCCATTTTTCATGAGTCCAAAGCACTGGCCATTTCATCACATGCTTGGCTACCAGCGCGCTAAGATAGGCGCCAGATTCCAGTTTTTGAATGCTTTGACGGGATCCAGGAAGTTTTTCAGCGCCTTTTCTTGGGACCATAATTATGGGATAGATCAGGTTGATTTGAATCCAGGTTCATGCAGCGCAGATTACTTCGATCAGCTTTGGCTGAGTCGTTCCACTGGTTTGTCATAAAGCATTTCATGCGCTTCTTTTAAAATGCCCGGGATTTTATCGGCAAATGGACTCCCACTGATAGCGGTTTCAAGCGCGTTCCAATCCTGAATCGACCCGACATGTTCTCCAGGAAACCAGTGATCACCCTGACCAAGAAGATTATACCTCATGCGTCCCCAATCCACGAGGTCCAGCCCTTTAGCATAGGTCCAAAGTCGTAAAATCTCAGTGATGTTCACCTCACCAGGGGTGTCGATATACTCAGGTAATCCTTCCGTCCAGGAACTCATCCAATTCGCTCCATGGACATGCTCCAATTCGTCCCGAAGTCTTTTTTCGATGGGCGGAACCAGCTCTTGCATTTCATCATATCGCGCCAAGCCTCGCACATGTTCTTCAAAATCAGAGGGTTTGGCTGCGCCGCAACTGAGCGTGTGCACTTCAGGGCGGGAGAGGCAGTAGAGTCCGTTAAAGACCATCGGGCTCAGTGGCTGGCATAA
>JAUIHU010000138.1 GCA_030432175.1 Verrucomicrobiia bacterium
AATCTGAGGCAAAAAGACCAGCACCCCGCTCACGCCTTCCAGCGCTCCATCAATCAACAAATCCCGAAACTCGCCAGGCCCCATCATCCCGCGAACGCGATCCGCCAGCCAGGCGAAGGTTCCTTCAATCCAGCCCATGGGAATATCCGCATAACTGAAAATCAGGCTGAACATGCCGACCATAATTACGGCCAATGTCACCCATCCCCAGAGCCAATGCAGCAAAACGGCATCCAATCGGTCTGTCAGTGAAGGTTGATACTCCTCGGGTGGACGAACTGATAAATCACAAACCTTCTGGATCGCTTCGTATCTTGCCGGAGCCAGCGTTTCTTCCCATTGAGGTTTTTGGGTGTCAAGTTCTTCGCGGACTTCTTTGACTTTCGCGAGTTCCTCCTTGGACAAGCCATAATGGGAAGGATCGTGATCGGTCAGCAGGTAAATCGCTTCCAGACGATCCCGGGATCCCACACCATGCAGCGCTCCGGATTTGGCGAGCTTTTCCGTCGCCTGGTCCCAGATCCGATTCCAGGCTTCTGTGTATTGAACTTCAAATTTTGAAACCGGAATGTCGCTCCGGCTCATGGCCAGTTTCAATTCAGTGATCCCAACTCCCTGATGCGCTCGACAGGCAATGACCGGTATGCCGAGCGCCTCTTCCAGGCCATCGACATCTATTTTGAAGCCACGCTCCTCGGCAACATCGACCATGTTCAATACCAGGATTGTCGGTAAGCCCAGTTCCAATACCTGTGAGGTGAGAAAGAGGTTCCGTTCCAGGTTGGAAGCGTCAACGACACATAAGGCCACATCCGGTCGTACGGTATCTGCTCTTCTCCCCAAAAGCACATCACGCAGCACCGCCTCGTCCGGGGAATGCGCATTCAGACTGTAGGATCCAGGAAGGTCAATGATCCGAAACCGTTCTCCGTGTTGTGAAAAGCATTCACCCTCTTTGCGTTCAACGGTCACTCCCGGGTAATTGCCTACTTTCTGGCGCATACCGGTCAGGCTGTTGAACAGAGTTGTTTTCCCGCAGTTTGGGTTTCCAATCAGCGCAAAAGTTTTTTTGGGAGCTTTGCCTCCGCCTGGCGTTGCTGTGGTTGCAATAGGAGGTTCAGGATTGGGTGAAGAAGGTTTTTCAGCCATTTGCCGGTCGTTGTATTTTGGAATCTCGATCAGATCAGTTTTTCAATTGCACCTGGATTCGTTCCGCTTCATGCGCTCGGATTGAGAGGAGTGATCCTCGCACTGAAATTTCGATCGGATCTCCCAAAGGCGCTTTGCGGACCAGTTGGACCTGGGATCCGGGGATGAGTCCCATTTCGCGCAATCGCATCAAAGAATGATCGCCTGGCAGAAAAGATTCCACCATGGCTTTTTCGCCAATTTTCAAGTCAGATAATTTCGTCGTGCTTTCCATGAAAACTATCAATTCAAGAGACTTTCGATCAGTTGCATTCGATTTTGTTGGAATCGAACTTAAGCGGCTTTTTCAAAAAGAGGAAGGCTCAATGGAACGCTTTTTCAGTTCCTTTGAGCCTTCTTCAGGAAAATGGCAGGGATCTTTCCCCGTCTGTTCGGTCGCTTGCGAGCAGGTAAACAAGCGATACTAAATGCGTTTCAACCCCCGGATCAAATAGTGGAAGGTTCCACTAAAATTGACTTTGCCAGGTGAGCGCTCAGAGCTACTTTCGCTCCACAGATCTCGCACAACAGACAGCTGGATTTATTCACCAGATGAAACTCGCTGGATTCACAGAAGCCCATCTCTCGCAGCCTTCGACACAATCCAGGTTGCGCGGATAGTTCACGGACTCGATACCTGCGTCCGGCGCAAGCTTCGTTCAATGGACAGGTTGTGAGAATCGGGGCAGTTCCGATTTGGGTCTGTTGCTTCATGTGCTTCACTTTCTGCGTTTGAGACTTATTCTCAAAGAAGATCTAAAAAAATATAAAATCAGAACTTCAAATGCAAATGAGATTTAATCTCAACAGCAAAATAATAGCGCTATTTGAACGGCGGAAAAGAAAATTCTTTATCAGAATGTGTTTTTTTGAAAAAGCCTGCCAACGTTGACCGAATGGCAGGCTTTTGTGAAGATTTTGATCGTCCGACTGATCTCCGAGAATCAGTACGGCAGGGTATTCTCAAAAGATCTTTCCGGGGTGGCCGTAATCGGGTCGTCACTCAGGGTTTTCACTCCGTCCGCGTCTTTTTCCAGCACGAAAGCGTCGTAGAGTTCTCCTGAAGGGAGGTAAGCCGAGTACTCGATGGTTCTCTGTGACACTTTGATGGTTTGGAAAAGCTGGGTGTTCTCTGCCATACGTACTACTTTGGCTCCGGCCTCTGCATAGGCATTCCAGCGATCGGTCTTCACCTGATACATTTTGGCTCCACTTACAGAATTGACGTAAACTGAACCGACCTGGTTTGGGTTGTCGGTTTCTCTTCCGGTCAAAGCTGAAGTGTGCCCGCGAGCATAGGTGTGGTCGTGGCCCTGCAGAACGAGATCTACGTCATACTTATCCAGCAAAGGTTTCCAGGCTTCGCGGCGCGGTGTGTTGTCCCGGTTGTTAGCCGAATTAAAGATCGGGAAGTGAAAGGTGAGTATCACCCACTGCGCATCGTGGCCGGTGAGTTTGGATTCCAACCATGCTTTCTGTTCCTGGACGCCGTCCAAAGTATTCAGAGCAATGATGCGAGTTCCTTGATAGTCAATCACATAGCAGGTTTCTTCCAGGTCCGCTGGAGTAGATTCCTCAACTTCGTATTCAAACTGCGGCCGCCACTGAATGGATAAATGACTTGGCTGACCTTTGCGCTCCTGGGTGTAAGCGCGATATTCGTGATTCCCCGGAACTGCAATGGCCGGAATCATTCCGTGAATCCAACCCAACGCTTCAAACCATTCGCCCCATTCCAGATCCGTGTGAGCGTTATTGACTAAATCACCGGCGTGAATAATGAAGCTGGCGTCAGGTTGTTTCGTATAAGCAGATCGAATCAATCTCGACCAGTGGGAGTGAATCCCGTTTTGCGCGTCCCCAACGTAAATAAACGAGAATGGGGCCGGACCGTTTTTTGCTGTTCGAAATTGAAACCATTCCGACCAACGCTCTTTCCCGTCACCGACTCGATAAGCGTACAAGGTATCCGGGCTGAGGTTTTCGAAAGTCGCTGTATGAAAATGAACGGTCCAGTCCGGGTTGCTGTAGGCTTGATCCAGGCAAAGACTTTGGGTTTTGGCTTGGACAGATTCGGCGGTTTTGGAGAATCCAGGAGCCGCAGCTGCGAGAGCGATTTCAGCAAATCCATTGGCAATCGAAGTATCAGTGCGCCAGGTGACGGACTGGGATGTTGCTGGATCGCCCGACCAGGTCAGCATGATGCGGTCCGGGTCCGGAGTCGGTTTTGCCCAGCGACGGGGCGTTTCTTCAGATGTGGAATCCTGCGCCAGGGCGGATCCAGCGCTGGCGGCAGCGACCAGAGCGGCGCTGATCCACAAACGGGATAACAGCGTTGAGGCGCTCAGGTGAACTTTGGGGTTAACTCTTTTATTTTGACTCATTTGTAAAAAATTTTGGCTGGCGTAGCCTTTTAAGGCTGTTTGAGATCTGAATAAAATATATTCTGTATTGTCCAAATAAAGGATCAAATAGCGAATTGAAAATCATTCGCAAATCATTAAGATTAACTAAGATCAGTTGAAGCAACCGCTTTTGGGCAGAGCTTTATGACGGGTATTTTGAAATTATTTCAATCACAACAACCATCTTCGCGGTTCGCTGTGAAGTTTAAGAATCAGTTGAGTGGCATGAGAGTCACATCTGCTTTGCTTACATTTTTATGTTGTAGCGTGTTGACCGGCCCATTGTCTGTCCATGCTGCCAGTGAAGCCGAGTTGGAGGAGACTTTCAGCAAGGAAGTCCGTCCGCTGATGGATCGCTATTGCTTTCGTTGTCACGGAGAGAAAAAGCAGAAAGGTGGAATCAATTTTGAGAATTACGAAAATTTTTCTCAGATAAAAAATCGCCTGGATCTCTGGGAGAACGCCAAAGAGCGGATTCAGTCCTATGAGATGCCTCCCGAAGGCAGCAAACAGCCGGATTATAATCAATTTCAAACAATGATGCGCTGGATGCGATCGCTGCCCAAGCCGGAGATTGATTGCAACAAACTGGCATCGGACCGCACCCAGAGTTATTACCGTGGCTACGTCATGAGTCGCCGTTTAACTCGTGAAGAATATGGGAATTCATTGCGGGATCTGGTTGGTGTGAGTCTGCCGGTTTCAAAGATTTTACCTAAGGATGGCGCGGGTGGAGAAGGTTTTGACACCAATGGCGATACACTTTTCACATCGCCTCTGGCTCTCGAAAGATACATGGAGTGCGCTGATACAGCGCTGAGGAAATTGTTCCCAGGCGAATGTGAAATGCCTGCCGCGAAATACTCCGATGCGCGGGCAAAAATCATGACCGTTGTTCCGGGGCCAGACACTCCGGTTGATGAAGCTGCGAAGGAGATTGTTTATTCCTTTGCCAGAAAAGCTTTTCGCCGGACAGTGGATGATTATGAAATGGAAAGGTATTTGGAATTGTTTGAACGTTCTTATGAACGTCGTGGCTCTTTTGATGATGCGATCCGGCTTGCGTTGAACGGGATCCTGCTTTCCCCGAATTTCCTCTTTCTCGCTGAACCGGCGCCTGATGAAGGTGGTGTGCATCCGCTGGCTCCTTTTCCGCTAGCTTCCAGACTGTCCTATTTTATCTGGGCATCAACACCGGATGAAAGGCTTCTGGATCTCGCTGAATCGGGTGAGTTATTGAAGGAAGATGTTTACCAATCTGAGATTTATCGGATGTTGGATGATCCTAAAGCCCGAGGGCTGGCTGAAAGATTTGCCATGCAGTGGTTGGAGCTGGAGTCTCTGGGTGAGGCATCCAAGTTGGACCCGGTGAGATTTCCGGAATTCACTCCCGAGTTGATTGAAGAAATGAAGGAAGAGGTGGTGGTCTTTTTCCATCATTTGTTCAGCGAGGACCGACCGGTGACTGAGCTGTTTGATGCGGATTACACCTTTGCTGGACCTCAACTTGCCCAAATCTATGGAGTGGATTTGCCGGAAGTGGATCGAGCTGAATTTCAACGTGTAGTATTTGAGAATAACCCGACTCGTGGTGGCGTGCTTGGCATGGCTGCTGTTCATGCGGCGACTTCCTATCCACTAAGGACCAGTCCGGTTTTACGTGGAAAATGGATTCTGGAGTCCATTCTGGGGGATCGCATTCCGCCTCCGCCGCCGAATGTTCCTGCGCTGGAAGTGGATGATGAAAAAGTTTCGGCAGCTTCTCTTCGTGAGCAACTGGAGTTGCACCGGACCCAACCCGATTGTGCGGCCTGTCATAACCGGATGGATCCTCTCGGTTTTGGGATGGAGAATTTTGATCCCCTTGGACGCTGGCGGGATTCGATGGAAGGCGCTGAAATCAACGCTACCGGAACATTGCCTTCTGGAAGAACATTTACAGGTCCCGGAGAACTGAAGCAGGTATTAATGGAACAAAAAGGCAAGGCGTTGAGACACATGGTCAAGAAAATGGTGGGGTATGCTTTCGGGCGTTCCTTGAACAAGTTTGATCAGTGTGTGATTGACGACACGATGGAAGCATTGCAGTCCAATGATTATCGGGCATCTCTGATGGTGGAAACGATTGCCACCAGCTATGCCTTTCGCCATCGCTATTATCCGAAGTCCGAGTAGCCCGGTAATAGAAAGTTATGGTTTGAGCGGCGCTGAAGCAATGCAGCACGACTCGAATCAGCCAGCTGTTTTTAGATTAGATCACAAACGAAATATGGTTATGAGCAATAAATGGAAAATCCCCAGAAGAACGTTCCTGAAAGGAGCGGGTGTAACTCTTGGATTACCTATCCTCGAAGCGATGGGCGACGCTCTTCCTGGGTCCAGTCCTGACGCTCCGGCATCGACCGAAGCCAGCAAAGCCATTCAGGCTCCAACTCGCATGGCCTGTTTGTATTTTCCGAATGGTGTCTGGGAGAAAAACTGGTTTCCTGAGAAAGGAGGCAGTGACTTTGAGATGCCTTTTTCATTAAAACCATTGGAACGTTTCCGGGATAAAACTCTGATATTTTCCGGTCTGGACAAGAAGCACAGTCATGGCGGGGACGGTCACTATGCAAAGACCGCCAACTTCCTGACCGGGATGCCAGTCCGGAAAACTACCGGTAAAGATATCAGCGTGGGCGGCATTTCGATCGACCAGTTCTGCGCATCACAGATAGGCCACTTCACTCCGCTACCTTCTTTGGAACTGGGGATTGATCCGGTGATTTCAGGCATCGATACCAATGTGGGTTACACTCGGTTGTATGGTTCTTACATTTCCTGGCGTTCACCATCCATTCCGATTGCGAGAGAAATCAATCCAGAGTTGGCATACAAACGTCTTTTAGGAGTGATTCAAAGCCAACGTGAAGCCAGGAAAGCTCAAGGCAAGTCCAGTGTTTCCAATGATGCAGCCGATCAACGGGCGTTGTTGGATCTCGTGTTAGAAGACGCGCGTGATCTTCGACGCAAACTGGGAAGCGATGATCAGTTCAAACTTGATGAATACATGGACTCGGTCAGGGACATAGAAAAGCGGATCCAGTTTTTCTCACAGCCCGACCCGCGTGAGTGGCGTCCATCTGACATTCCTGGACATGCTGATCTGGCCGCTCCGGAAGGAGTTCCGGGAGATCACCAGGAGCACGTGCGGTTGATGCTGGACCTGATTGCTCTCGCATTCTGGACCGACAGCACGCGGATCAGCACATTCATGTTTGCCAACGATGTTTCCGGGAAGAATTTTTCCCAGCTGATCGACGGAGTCAAAGGAGCGCACCATGAACTCAGTCACCACCAGAACAAGGAAGAGAAATATGTGCCGTATTCAAAAATCAACCAATGGCACTCAGATCAGTTGGCCTACTTGCTGGACAAGCTCTCCCGAATTCAGGAAGGAGAGGGAACGGTCCTGGATCACTCCATGATTTTCTTTGGATCCAGCATGTCAGACGGCAATCGGCATGATCCCAGCAACCTTCCGGTCATACTTGCCGGTGGCGCCGGTGGCAAAGTCCAGGGAGGTCGACACATTGCCAGTGAGAAAGGGACACCTCTCTGCAACCTGTATGTTTCGATGTTGGACTGCATGGGCGCTCCTGTGGATGCTTTTGGAGACAGTACCGAAGCGCTGCCGATCGGCCCCGCATAGAGTAATGCCAAATTATTGTCGGAAGGATCTTTTTCATTTTCATAATTTGGACAGCTTGGACTGAGGGTTTATTGACGCAACGGAGCCATTCCGGGTGTCGATAAACCCTTTTTCCTTTGGGAGATTTCATCAATCCCGCTGGCCGGTACAGTGATTGACTCATGCAAAACAAACACCTGCCATTCATCAAAGAGTTCACCCGATACCGACAAGATATTTATGGTTTCTTAAGGGGGCTGTTAGACCTGGATAAGAAGCTGCTTTTAAGTTCGGAAATCTCCCAGGCGCTGGATAATCAATCCTCGGCCCTCAATCCTGAAGGCTTTCCTTCAACACGGGTCGCACGAGAATTTGCTAATGCGCAGGAAGCGGTGATTCATGCTCCGTGGGTGGCCATGGCCGTACGATCCGAGGCAGCGCAGTGGAGTTATTATTTGTTGCACGCAGAAGAAGTTTCCTGTCGTCCGATTGCCGTTAGTGAGTTTCTGAGTTTTAAGGAACGACTTTTAGATCCGGAGACTTCCGTCAAAGAGCAGGAAGGGGAGTGGGCATTAGAAGTCGACCTCAGCTCATTTCGAAATGGATTTCCGATACAACCCTGTGTGAAGGAAATCGGAGCTGGAGCAGATCGCTGGAATCAACACTGGAGCCAGATTTTTCAAAAAGATTTACGTCAATGGAAGGATCAGTTTTTTGCTTTCATCGATTCACACTGCTTTCATGAAACTCCGCTGTTGATCAATCACCGGATCCAAAGTTGCGAGGATCTCGAAACCGCTCTGATGCATGCCGTGCAAATTCTGAAACAGCATGACGCGAAGGATGAGGTAAAGATGGCGGCGCCGGAATGGATTGAAATGGGATTTGAACCCGGTTGGGGGAAAGAAGCGCAATATATCCTCGCACAATTTGAACGTTGCGAAAAGTTGTTGAAGGAACCGGACTCAGCAACGCTGGTAGATTTCCTGGAAAAAATTCCTTCCATGTTCCATGTCGTGATTCTCTCCCCGCATGGATACTTCGGGCAATCCAATGTTCTGGGCTTGCCGGACACGGGCGGGCAAGTGGTTTACATTCTGGATCAGGTCCGGGCGCTGGAAAAAAGGATGCGGGAAGAAATTCAGAACTCGGGTTTGAGTATGGAACCGCGAGTCACGGTGGTGACGAGATTAATCCCCAACGCTGGAGATACTTCGTGCAATCAGCATACCGAACCCATTATTGGAACAGAAAACTCAGAGATTCTGCGAGTTCCATTTCGCTGTTCCAAAGGAGAGATTGAGCCCGATTGGATTACCCGATTTCATATCTGGCCTTACCTGGAATCGTATGCCAATGAAGTCGAGAAAGAACTGCGATCCAGAGACGACCGGGAACCGGATTTGATCATCGGGAACTACAGTGACGGAGCATTAGTGGCGACGTTGTTGTCCAGGAAATTTAAAGCTCCGCAGTGCAACATTGCTCATGCGCTGGAAAAAACCAAGTACTTGCATTCGGAACTTTATTGGAAAGATCATGAAGCGGATCATCAATTCTCAGCGCAATTTTCAGCTGATCTTATTTCGATGAACGCTGCCGACTTTCTGGTCACCAGCGCCCAACAGGAAATCTCCGGATCAGCGGAGAGCGTCGGTCAATATGAAAGTTATCAGGCCTTTACACTCCCTGGATTGTATCGAACCATCAACGGGATTAATCCGCTGGATGCGAGGTTTAATTTAAATCCGCCCGGAGCCAACTCGGATGTTTTCTTTCCATATTTCGAAGAGGAAAGACGCTCGGCATTGCTGCGGCAGGATGTGCGGGATATGATTACCGGACCGTCGCGACCGGATGCTCTGGGCGTTCTTGAAGATGCCAACAAGCCGGTTGTTTTTGCCATGTCCCGGCTGGATAAAATCAAAAACCTGGCAGGGTTGGTGGAATGGTATGCCGGATCCAAGGATTTGAGGGAAGAAGCCAATCTTTTCATTGTCGGCGGGCAACTGGATCCGGAAAAATCCAAAGATCCTGAAGAGCGGGAGCAGATCCGAAAAATCCTTTCCACTTTAAAGTCAGAGGATATGCAAGGGCGTTACCGTTGGCTGGTGATGCAGACGGACAAGAACATCGTTGGGGAGCTGTACCGGTATGTTG
>JAUIHU010000139.1 GCA_030432175.1 Verrucomicrobiia bacterium
CCCAGCCATCCCGATCAAAATCTGTCCACGCCAGGCCTGGTCCCAGATCACTGAGTGAGCGGGCTATCAATGGCTGCCGTTGTTCATCGTCAAAATCTTGATCCACATGAGTCCATGACAACTGATCACTTACATCTCTAAAGATCGGATATTGGGCTTCGCTTCTAAGCCGTCTTGGTTGCCGCACTCGTGTGACATTTTCACCCGCCTCATTCGTCTCGGTGATGGTTCGATTTTGTTCCTCAATATCCACCTCAGAATTTTCCAAATCCATGGCCAGATCATCCAGGGCGTCTAAAATTCTGGCTCGGATCGAATGTTGATGATCCAGCTCAACGTAGCAATTTTTGAAATCTCCAAATGCGCGGGTCACTGTTCCATCAGGCCAATAAGCTTCCAAAATCGCATTTTCTCCAGGAGTCTGTCCCAGCCAGGCAAATGTCCTTATGGGTTGGTCGGAACTCAAGTAACGACCACCGGATACTACTGTTTGTGATTGGATTAAATCACTATTGGTTTCCTTGAACTCAATCCTGACTCCTACCCCATTCACATTTTTCTCTGTACCCTTCAACAAAACAGCAACCCGTGGAGCTGTTGTTATATTGCGCAGAAACTGAGTTGGTTCGTTGTAGTTGTTTATGACAACATCCAGGTCGCCATCCAGATCCAAATCTCCCAAAGCCATGCCGTGTGAGATCCCTGCATGATCCCAACCCCACTCGGTCGAAACTTCCTCAAACGTCAGATCACCGCGATTTCGAAAAGCAACATTTTTCATTTTAAGTGGACCAAACTCTCGCAGCAGTTCTACTTTGCCACGCAGCGAACTTGGTTGGAGAATTTTGGACAAGCGATCCAACGCATCAGAATCAGTGACATTGTGCCCGTGCCCATTAGTGATCAGCAGATCTTCATACCCATCTAAATCCACGTCCATAAACGCAGCTCCCCAAGTCCAACCCGAAGCTTCCACTCCACTCAGTTGAGCTATTTCGGAATAGGCGCCGCTTCCTCGATTTAAAAATAACGTGTTACGCGCCACCTGAGGACGAGTGACAAACTGCGACTGTGATGTCGCCATTCGGCTATAGTCTGAGTTGGCTTGCTGAACCTGGCGCATGACCGGATCCCTGCTCATCATGTCCGCTACAAACACATCCTCCAGTCCATCCCGATTGATATCAGCAAAATCAAGAGCCATGGATGACATGCTCAATTTGCGGAAAACGCTTTCCCCGACGGCTCGCCACCTGCCTTTCCCAACACTCAACCAGATACGGTCCTCTGAATAATAAAAGTCATTACAGACATATATATCAGGAATTAAATCATTGTTCATGTCTCGAAACATGACCGACAATCCCCAATCTTTTGGCGCCTCGGATAAAGCTTCTCCGTTTTCATCTGTGAAGCGGCCACTGGTCCAGTCCACTGCTTCAAAATTTCCCTTTCCGTTATTGAGATAAAACCAGTCCGGTTCTCCCAACTCCACTAACATCACGCCCCCCTGTTCCGGTTTTTCTACTGCCACAAATCGATCTGCCGGGCTGACAACCGGCTTCCCGTTTTCCATCCGTACCTGCACTTTCAAGTCGGGAGGTGAATTCTTCACTGTGTCAGTCCGATAATAGGTCACGTACAAATCCAGATCCCCATCATTATCCACATCCGCCAGCGCCATTGACGACGCGCCTCCTGTGTTATTCAAACCCGCTTCTTTATTCTCAGCAAAACTCCCCAGTCCATCATTGATAAATAATCGGGTACCAGCTCCAATCCCGTTCACTAATAAATCCAGGTCTGCATCTCCATCGACATCCACCAGTGTGGCTGCCGAAGAGTATTGTCCGCTGCAGGCGACTCCGGATGTTTCTGTAATGTCTGCAAACTTCCAGTTTCCGAGATTTCTGAAAAGACGATTGTCAGTCTCCAGCCCACACAGATAAACATCAGGCCATCCATCCCCGTCCACATCCCCGATTGCCACACCGGATCCGTTTTCATAAATCCGGTTCACTGCCACAGTGACCTCTTTCAGTTTGTTTACAAAATCAATTCCGGTCTGCTCGGCTTGCACCATTTCAAACCCAACCATAGAATCGTCGCTATCTCTCCCGGACTCCATTTGAACAGGAGCATACTTGACTGAAGCAGCAGCGGCCTTTGTCCATTCCAAGCCTTCAGAAACAGAAACTCTCTGAGCGCTGGTTTGTATTTGTAACGAGGCAATAACATACATAATGATTGCGCTCGATATAATCGTCCATGATCGACAACCAACCTGATTCATTAGCTCCTTCACATCCTGTTTTCTGATTTGCATAATTCCCTTCATCCAAACGCTTCAAAAAAATAGCTGATTTCCGTTATCTTGAGGAGCCGGAATCTTTTTTCGCTTCACTCCAATTCAATCCCATATCAAGACCTCTTGCCGGGTCATAAAATTTTTCTGTCACTTTCCCTCCTGGCCAATGTACTTCCACTTTCCGTAGATGATCCAAACTTTGCGGATGAATGAGAATATCAGCAGATATCGCTGACCTCCCCCCGAATGTCGCGCTGATTTCCCTGGATCCAATGATCTGATCTCGCTGGTCTTTTAACAAAACCCGAGCGCCATATCCTCTCGGGTTTTTCTCTGGTCCTTCAATCTTCAGGAGCGCTCCCGGCGTCCCTTTTCGGTTTTCTAAAAATACCGAGTCAGCCCCATTCTGAGTCATCAACAAGTCCAGTCGCTGATCATGATTCCAGTCCAATAAAGCAAGCCCTCGTTGTTCTCCATATACATCAATCCCGGATTCACTCGCGGAAACCGTAATCCAATTTTCATTGCCAGCATTTCTCAACCAAAGCCCACGCCCGGCATCCTGCCTCATGTCGTCCGGATTCACAGCAAACCAGTTTTGCCCGATAACCAGATCATCCCAACCATCTCCATCCAGATCGCCTGAAACCATGGATGGCGCCGGTGTCAGTTGGGTTTCTTTTGGCAACGGATCCCATTCAAAGTTGGAGCCATTCCAATTCCAGAAAATCCCGTGAGCTGTCTGGTTCACCTTGATTTTTTGAAGCTGGTTCCAGCGAACTCCTCCAAGCTGGGCGAGATCCATGTTGGCATATTGAGTAAAACTGCGAACCCTGGCAAACAACACCGGAGTTGCCATACGTAATGTTTGCAGTGGTCGGAGCGCTGATTCGAAACCGAGTTGGGGCTCCCATCGCATCTCAAATATATCGACCACCCCATTCCCGTCCACGTCACCATGGTAAACCATCAAAGGTCTATCACGCGTTGCTGAGCGCGAAGAGTTCAATCCCCAATTCCCAGCGGCAATATCCATCCAACCATCCCGATTCCAATCCCCAACAGCCAGACTCAACCACATTCCTGTTCCTGAATTGTCGATGACTTCATCTGTCCGCTTCACCATCTGACCTGTGCGATCATTTTCAAAAAACTCAATCCTTCCCAGTTCGACTGCCAAAACCAGATCCGGCCATCCATCTCCTGTCCAGTCAGAGAACACAGCGCTGGATACAGGTCCTGAAGCGCTGAACGACTGCCCCGGTTTCCAGTTCCCGTCAGTCTGCCGAAGCCAAAGCCAGGATGGACCGGACTGTGGATAACTTCCAGTCTTCGTACCCGCCCCGATGAAAAGATCGAGATCCCCGTCGCCATCCACATCTGTAACTGCCAATGTTTCGTAATTATCATCAGGATCCCAACCGGACATAAGTTGATTTGCTGATTCAGCCCCTGGTTCAGCTCCAACAAATTTCAGTGGATCCTTCAATCCAGAGCGTTTCTCGTACCCGGATTTTAAGATCACAAACCCGGCCCCCAAAGGAGCCACCGCCACTGTATCAGTTCCAGGAACAATCGACTTGGCTGGATCTGGAACTGCGTTGCCTCCTCTTCGAATTGACAGTGCAGTGAAATCCTTTTCGTTCCCTTCACCGATTAATAAAAATTCTTCTCCTGAATCGGAATCCAGAGTAACCCCAACCGGCGGCCCCTGTTGAGACATACGTCTTGGAATTAACGGTTGCATCTTGAAGTCATCAAATATCTTTTCAATATGCTGATGTTGAAATTGATCTGTTTTGGAAAACAACGTATCGGTAGACTGCTTGCCTGGCCCAGAATTCCAGGTGGATTTCTGAACTATTTCCTGTTGAATCTTTTTTAGATCCAGCTCATAGATCCGATCAGCTTTGATCCCGTCAAGTTTCCAGCTCAATCTACCGCCCCAGGAAACTTCCAGCTGATGATTCTGAGAATGGGATTCAGGCGCTGCAAATGTAATAGAAGGATCATCTCCGGAAAGGTAACGTCCACCGCTGATGATTTCCCGAGATTGGACGAAATCGCCAGACCTTAAAGTTACCCTGGCGCCAATCCCCTGCGGAGCAAAGCCAGATGATTGCCAGCCAATGAACCGAAATAAGATCCGTTCTGCAGTCGCATCATTCCGCAATAAAGTGGCAGGCGCATTCAGGTTGTTCTGAATCAAATCCTGATCCCCGTCCAAATCCAGATCGCCCATTGCAAATCCATGGGTGATCCCAGCGCCGTTCAATCCCCATTCAGTTTCTTTGCTTTCAAACCGCCAACCTCCCAAATTGCGAAAGGCCAGGTTGGGTGTCTCCAATGATGGAAATGCGGAAACTAACCGAAGCAGAGCTCGGTGAGTAAAACGACGCGATTTCTTGGCCGCTTCGATCCTCGCCGCAAGATCAGCGTTCTGCGTATCCCAAATTTGCCCGTTTGGAATGATCAAATCCTCCAGTCCATCCAGATCGACATCCAAAAAAACAGGCCCCCAGGACCAATCACTTGCTTGAACACCAGCGTAGTGCGCCGCCTCCATGAAAGTTCCATCTCCTCGATTGATCTGTAATGTATTGAATGGAATTTGGGGAGTATCCTCAAACTGACCAATCGGCCACCAACGAGGTCGCATTTCTCCCACCTGAATCTGTCTGAGAACCGGATCCGGACTGGCCATGTCAGTCATAAAAAAATCCCAATCCCCATCCCGGTCAATATCAGCCAAATCCACACCCATGGAAAAAGTGGATGTATGTCTCCAGGCAAATGCGGATATCGCCTTAAATTTTCTGTCCTTCGTCTGAAGCCAGATTCGGTCTGGCGTAAACAGGTCGTTGCATACGATGAGGTCCGGCGCCTGATCTCCATTCAAGTCTCTGAACTGAGCGCTCAGTCCCCAGTCCATTGGCGCGTTTTGAAGTGGCTCTCCGTACTCATTAAGAAAGGTCCCATCTGTCCAGGAGATCCTTTTCATCTTACCGTCACCTTGATTCTGATAAAGCGCATCTGCTTCTCCATACTCAATCACCTGACCTTCCGGACTGAGTTCAAAACGGTCTTGATACTCGGGCAAACTTGCAGACCTCCCATTGACGGAGACTAAAACCGGAATTCCATCGCGCATTTGAAATTCAAATTTTGGATTCAGCTGATCCCGAATTGTGTCGGGTCGATAATTCACAACATACAAATCCAAATCTCCATCCAGATCATAATCATTTAAAGCCAGAGATACGCTTCCTTCAGAACTTGTCAATCCAATGACTTCTGTCTTCTCAACAAACCCTTTTGGATAAAGGTTTTCAAAATATCGAACGCCGGCTCCTAATCCCCCAACCAGCAAATCCAACCGCCCATCATGATTCAAATCAACAAAAACAGAGCTGGTAGAATCCTGTTCCTCCAAACCCAGTCCGTACTTCTCGGTTACATCTTCAAATTTCCATTCACCCAGATTGTGGAATAAACTGTTGGATCCTTCCAGGCTGCAGAAATAAAGGTCGGGTAATCCATCCAAATCAAAATCTCCCACCGCAACGCCAGATCCACCGTATAAATTGCGGTTACGAATTGCTCGTTCCGGCTGGACTGAATTCTGGAAATCGACATTGGTCTGAACTGGATCCATTTGCGTGAAGCCTGCTTGTCGGGTTTGATTCAATGGTTGCAGTTGACTCCTGGCAACTTCCCTCCAACGTCCCCATTTTTCCTGATTCCATGCCTGCATCTGCGCCGGGCAAATCCACAGAAAAAGGAATACAATCCAAGCTATAAACGGTCTCCAGATCATGATCGAACGCATCTTTTTAGAAATGGTTAGCAGAATTTATATCTCTAAGAACCCGGGGTTAACGCCACCTCACTTCACCTGGCTTTATTGATCAGGATCACAGCTCCGAGTTGATTTTTCTTCCAAATCCTCGCTAATGCGGGAGGCACAGGACTGGGAGCCTGAACCACTGATCCGAGCATCAGGTCCTGATCCCCATCGTCATCCACATCTGCTGCATCCAAACTCAACCATCGACCTGCCAGAGATTTATCAAATGTGGTGGACCTAAACCCTGACCAGTCCGGCTGGGTTCCAGAGTTTTCCAAAAACACAAAACTTTCCAGAGGCGATTCCTGGTAGTTGGGAAAGAATGAAACTGCAGCAATATCCAGGTCTCCATCGAGATCATAATCCTTCGCCAGCGCCTTATAAGCGCCGTTTAGAGGAAAGAAATATGTCTCATTAATTTCTGATTTTCGACCCGGCTTCCAGGAGTACAAACGGATACCGTGATAGTTTTTAAAACCAGCTCCGTAGTCTCCGTTGTCTCCATTGGTCACGAGAATTTCCTCTTGTCCGTCCATGTCAAAATCCACCAGCTCGAAATATGAATGCCCAAAGCTGGAGTGCTTTTTAAAAAGAACCTCCTGTTCAAACTCACCGTTACCTTCATTCCAGAACAGGATCAAAGATTCCGTCTCCTGCGCGACAAGGACCATCAAATCCGGATCACCATCTTTATCAAAATCTCGAATCTCTGCCTTCAAAGCTCCGGGCATCCCGAATAAAACATGCTCCTCATAAGTGTCATCGTTCTTGCGTTCCCACCAGGAGAAACGTCCTTGAAAATTTCCAAACTGTGAAATGACCAAATCTAACCGCCCATCTCCGTTCATATCATGCTCAAGTAAATGCGTGGGACGTGTCAATTGAGTCAACTTTCTCTCCACTCTCCAGTTAGAACCATTCCGGCTCACCCACAAAATTTCCCCTTGCTTTCGCTCGGAAGGGAAAAAGCTCCCAATCCCTACTACCCAGTATCCGTCCCCGGATTGAGCGCTCACTATGTGCACAGGAATGTTGTTCAGGTTGATTTTGGAAAGCATGTCTCCATGTTGATCCATCCAGATCAACTGTTTCAATTGAGCGTCCCCTATAGCAATAGCTTCATCCTCACTTTGCCAACTGAGTAATGTTGTCATTGGCACAGGTGATGGAAACTTTGGCACACGCGGCTCGAATTGGTTGAGGGTCGGACGAATCTTTTCCCTGTTGTCATTGAGTACCGGTTCCTCAAGAGCTTCATGCTTATAATAAGCAAAGATATCGTTCCATTGATTCTCAGAGAGAACCGGCTCTGTTGGAAATCTGCCAGTAGCGCGAAGAAGTTTCCCTTCCTGACTTTTATCAACGCGGTCTGGATCAAACCCCAGAAAAATACGCATCCACGGTAAAGCTCCCTCGGTCCATGATTTTCTGTCCAGCAAGAAGGGCTCAGGATAAATATGGCAAGCGCTGCAATATTGAATAGATAGTTCCTTACCTCGCTGGATTTGAGTTGTAAGGTCTCCGGTTTGAAATGGTGGCGTGGATAGAAGTTGGGCGGGCAAAATCTGTACACAACCGAGTAAAACCACCGACACTAAAAATCTCCAGCCCAATAAATGAATCTGAACAACGCCGGAGTTGTATCTCAACCAGGAAAACATGGGTCCATTATGCAAGCCATGTAAAAAAAGCAAAAACGGATTCGGAAAAAATTTTCCGAATCCGCCACCAAATCAAATCAACTGTTAAAGAGATTTGAGGTTTCTGAGCGACGTCCACCGTGTCCGGGCGTCCATCGCCCAAAGTCACGTAACAGGTATAAGGTTGATACTGAACCTCAACTGACTGTCACTTGGCTGGACGGTCGCTGAAAGTTCAAATACCTATTCTTCATTACCTGACGGCACGGTAGAATTGCATCATACCATCCGGGGTTACTTCCAGAGTGTTCACTCCGGCAGCTTCCGGCACATCAGAGAACGCTCCTTCCAGGGAGTCTGCGCTTTGCAGTGTTCCTTCCCAGGTCAGGGTCAATACTCCGTCCGCATAAGATGCTTCCAGCATCGGCGCTTCCCCTTCTCCGGTGTAAGGCACAAACATCAACGCTTCGAAGTCCTGCGCCCCTGCTCCCACTGTGTATCGAATGGTGTTCACTCCACTCAATGTCACTATCACGGGTGTATCTGGATTACCAACTTCATGCAATTTGTAGAAAATCGCTGTGCCCCAGTCACCAGATGCAGCCCCAGAGAAAGCTCCAAGTTCTTCGATCGTTTGATCTGGTTGCGATGTGTCACTGGTTACCAGCGCGAGTGATCCATTGGGGTCATCCCCACCGGATGACAGGTGCGCGTAAACTTCATATTCCGTTGGCTCTTCAGGGAAGTCACGAGTGTAGTTGTACCAGTCTCCTTCATTCGTCCAACCAATCTTGTAATTGGTCTCCAGAATGAATGATCCTCGGTTCGGGTTGTTCCCGTTCATGTAGTCTCCCAACGAACTGTTCGGATCATCCGTTGTCCGGTACAGGTTACTGTCAGCCTGCAATCCTACTTCGTTATAATCAACTCCATGAACACCCACCAGGTCAGCATATGCTCCTCCAGTGTATGGTTGTCCGGTAGGCCCTCCATTGGCTCCTTCAATCCACTGTCCTCCATCATAGTTCCAGTCTTCCGCTTCAATAAAGCGAGTTCCCAGAGCCAGGAAGTGAGTTGTGTAGGACCACGTCCAGCTGTATGAATTTCCTTCATTATCCATCAAGTCCAAAACCACTTCATACGAAGAATCAGGCATGACAGATTCCAGCGCTGGAGTGTAAGCAATCGTTACCAGTGTTCCATTAACTGTTACGTCAGGAGTCACTTCTTCGCCATTCAACATCATGGAAACCGACCCTGTATCCACCGTGAATACATCCCCATTGCGGATATCCAATCCAATCGAGCTGTTCAATGGCGCCAGTGTCGCTCCATCAGCAGGGAATTGATTTTCTACTGCAATATCGGGAACTGTTGGCAGGTTGGACCATAGGAAATGTCCTGGAATTGGATTGGATCCATTCGCTGGAACGGTTCCTGTTGTGTTCCACGCAACGGCCAGGTTATCACCGCCGCCACCTTCCTGCATGATCGCTTCCACATAATAGAACTCGCCTGCTTGCAACTCGAAACCATCCGGGAACAACTCAGTGGACCAGTTTTTGGAATCAATTGATTCATCATCCTCAACGTCCGTATAAGTTCTC